>JAHEGL010000420.1 GCA_024645145.1 Planktotalea sp. | reverse complement strand
ATTTCAGGGATGGCGCTGCATTTGCAGAAAGTCCAAAGTTGCTCAAAGGTTGCCCAACAAGTGTGGCGGCGCGCGCAACATCGGGTAGGTTCACAGCAAGATTTGCGGTCACATCCGGAACGCTATTCTTCAGGGCAATATTTACATTGCCAGAGATACGCGTATCTTCAAGCGATGCCGTCAAACCCGTTATATTTGCGCTGATATCACTACCGTTAATAGACAGAGATATCCTGCTTCTTAAATCGGGGTTAAACGCGGCATCAAGATCGAAGTTTTCGGGCGCTTGTCCAAGCGTGCGCATCAACTGACCTGCATTCTTCACGTCAGCATCGATGTTTAGCGTGATATTTGGAACGCCACTTTTGAGAATAATCGCGCCTTCCCCAGCGACGCTTGAGCCGTCGAAAGTAGCGTTAACGCCTGTCAGTTGTGCGTTCAAATCATCGCCGCTCATCGAAAGGGCGATGTTACTTTCGAGGTTAGGATTAAACGCAGCATCAAGACCAAATTGTTCAGGGGCTTGCCCCAACATTCGCATGAGTTGACCAGCGTTCTTAACGTCAGCCTCTAATTTGGCGGTGACCTGTGGAGCGCCAAGCGCAATGACGATGTCTGCATCGCCAGACACAGAGCTGTCATCCAGTCCCAAAGCCATCTTGCGTAACGCAAGCCGTGTGCCGTCAAAACTGACTTGGCTGTTTACGCGCGCACTTGGGTTGAAGTCAGAGGCAAGACCAAAAGCAGAAGGCTCTTGTCCGAGCGCACGCATGAGAGCGCCGACTTGAGAGATTGTGCCATTCAGCTGCATCGCCGCTTCTGGTTTGATTGATGCAATGCCTTCAAACGCAAGATCAGCTCCAGCGGCATTCAAATTCCCGCTCAGCGTAGTTTGTTCGCCGCCAATCAGCCCCATCACATCCGCGACGGTCGTATCAAGCGAAATTCGATCGTCGTAGGGCGTAATCCCTAAGACCAGATCAGCGGGCCCACCTAAAGAAGGCCAACGCAGGTCGATATCAACATCTTTCAGCGTCTGATCCGTGGCTGTTTCATGATCAATAAAGCGCAATGATCCACTTGTGATCAGCGCTTGCTCAAGTGATAGATCAAAACTTTGTCCCTCACTTGTTTCGCTCGCAACAGGTTCGTCAGATGCGTCACTACTAGGTAGCAAATCCCAATTCATGCGACCGTCGGCAGCACGCTCTAGCACAATGTTGGGGCTCTTTGCTTCCAGCTTGGTGATGCGAATGGTGCCAGCAACTAAAGCAGGCACGTCAATTCCAATCGCAAGGCTGTCACTGGTCAACAATGGGCCGTTCTTGGCCCAATCTGCACTGGCGATGCTTGCGGCGCCTGTGGTGATACCCAGAGTGGGATAAAGACTGACAGAAATATCGGAACTAATGAAGACAGCGCGCCCGGTTTGCTTGCTCAGTTGATCCGCTGCGATGCGTGCGATTTTCTCGCCCGGCAACATTAACAAACCAACAATAGCGATGGCGATCGCCACAACGACGATCACAATCAATCTGATTAAAAATCGCATTTGGCTGCTCCGCCTTATTATGCTGTTTATTTTTCTGTGACTCTAAGGCGGCTAAAAGCGTGCTGCAACCTAAGGTCGCTTGCTATCGTTCGAAAGGCGATAGATCGCTTGTGCGCAGGCTCTTCTCTTAGGGCGCGCTTCCTCGTATAGAACGCGCCATGACACAAAACCCTCCTTCGCTCCGCCCTGATCTCGCTCCTGCTGCAAAGTTGGATGGCACATCGCGCCCTGGTCAGCCCCGTATCGGTATGGTTAGCCTTGGGTGCCCCAAAGCTTTGGTTGATAGCGAACGCATTCTGACGCGCTTGCGCGCTGAAGGATATGGCATGTCGCCTGATTACAGTGGTGCGGACGCAGTCATCGTAAACACCTGTGGTTTTCTCGACAGTGCCAAGGCTGAAAGCCTTGAGGCCATTGGCGAAGCATTACAAGAGAACGGCAAAGTCATCGTCACCGGATGCTTGGGTGCAGAGCCTGACTACATTCGCGAACATTACCCCAATATTCTTGCCGTCACGGGCCCACATCAATACGAGCAAGTCTTGGACGCTGTGCACAACGCTGTGCCGCCCTCGCCTGATCCGTTTGTCGATCTTTTGCCTGCCTCTGGCGTATCGTTGACCCCACGCCATTACAGCTATTTGAAAATTTCCGAAGGCTGTAATCACAAATGCAAATTTTGCATCATTCCCGATATGCGCGGTCGGCTTGCATCGCGACCTGCTCACGCGGTTTTGCGTGAAGCGGAGAAGTTGGTTGAGAGCGGCGTCAAAGAGCTACTGGTCATTTCACAAGATACATCCGCCTACGGTCTTGATCGTAAGTATGATGTGAACCCCTGGAAAGAGGGTGACGTGCGCTCACATATAACCGATCTCTCGCGCGAGATGGGTAAATTGGGTGCGTGGGTGCGTCTGCACTATGTCTATCCTTACCCATCGGTGCGTGAATTAATTCCTTTGATGGCTGATCCTGAAAATGGATTGTTGCCTTACTTGGATATTCCGTTCCAACATGCGCATCCTGATGTGCTCAAACGCATGGCGCGCCCCGCGGCTGGATCTAAAACTTTGGATGAAATCGCGGCGTGGCGCGCAACTTGCCCAGACATCACTCTGCGCTCGACGTTTATTGTTGGTTATCCCGGCGAGACAGAACAAGAGTTCCAGACCTTGCTAGATTGGATGGGCGAAGCGCAGCTCGATCGGGTTGGATGCTTTCAATACGAAAACGTCGATGGTGCGCGCAGCAATGCGTTGCCAGATCATGTGCCGAGCGAAGTTAAGCAAGAGCGCTGGGATCGTTTCATGGAAAAAGCGCAAGCAATTTCAGAGGCGAAACTTGCGGCCAAAGTTGGCACGCGCATGGATGTCATTGTTGACGAAATCGATAAAGATGCTGCGACCTGTCGTACGAAAGCGGATGCGCCCGAGATTGATGGCAACCTGTTCATCGATGAAGGCTATGAGGGACTGCACGTCGGTGACATTGTCAGTGTAACTATCGATGAAGCTGGGGACTATGACCTTTGGGGCGTGTTGAACTCGTAGTGCTTTAAGGTTTTGCTAACCTTTCTTTCCTAAACAGTGACCATGTTGCTGCGCGTTCTCATGATATTCTCGTCCTTAAATTTGCTCGCTTGCGCAGGCCAAGAGGACCCACCGGTAGAACCATCTGCCAACTCGATTCCTGTGAAGAAACTGCGGAAACGTCGCAAATCGCGACAGAGGATACGCCAACC
>JAHEGL010000413.1 GCA_024645145.1 Planktotalea sp. | reverse complement strand
GATTGATGCGGATCATGAGATTGTTCCGATCCTGAACAAGATTGATTTGCCCGCGTCTGACTGTGACCGCGTTGCTGAGCAGATCGAAGATGTGATCGGCATTGATGCGACTGACGCTATCCAAGTTTCCGCGAAGACGGGGCAGGGCATTCACGAAACGCTTGAAGCGGTTGTCACACGCCTGCCGGCTCCGACAGGCGAGCGTAATGCGCCGCTAAAGGCCATGCTGGTCGATAGTTGGTATGATGCCTATCTGGGCGTGATTGTTCTGGTGCGCATTATTGATGGCGTGCTGAAAAGGGGCGAGCGCATCAAGATGCTGTCTAACAATTCGGTTCATCACGTAGATCGCATTGGTGTGTTCAAACCCCAACGCGAAGAGATCGCTGAACTTGGACCGGGCGAAATGGGTTTTCTGACCGCTTCGATCAAGCAAGTGCGCGACACGCGTGTGGGTGATACGATTACCCATGAGAAAAAGGGTACAGAAGACGCTTTGCCCGGCTTTAAGCCTGCTCAGCCGGTTGTGTTCTGTGGTCTTTTCCCTGTGGATAGTGCTGAGTTTGAGGATTTGCGCGACGCTATTGACAAGCTTGCTCTGAATGACGCGAGCTTTTCCTTCGAGATGGAAACCTCCGCCGCCCTTGGTTTCGGCTTTCGCTGTGGTTTCCTTGGCTTGTTGCACCTTGAGGTCATTCGCGACCGGATCGAGCGTGAGTACAACATCGAGCTGATCACGACTGCGCCATCGGTGATTTATCATATCCACATGAAAGACGGCACGATGCAGGAGTTGCATAACCCTGCCGATATGCCCGATTTAACGTTCGTTGATCACATGCAAGAACCGCGGATCAAGGCGACGATTCTTGTTCCTGACGAATATCTTGGCGATGTTTTGAAACTGTGTCAGGATCGTCGCGGCATTCAAGAAGACCTGACCTATGCGGGTACGCGGGCGATGGTTGTCTATGACCTGCCTTTGAATGAGGTGGTTTTTGATTTTTACGATCGCTTGAAGTCTGTGACCAAGGGCTACGCGTCGTTCGACTATCAGATGACCGGCTATCGTCAGGACCATCTGGTGAAGATGTCGATCCTTGTGAACGACGAACCTGTGGATGCGCTTTCAACGATGGTGCACCGTGATCGCGCAGAAATGCGCGGGCGGGCGATGGTTGAAAAGCTGAAAGATTTGATTCCGCGCCATATGTTCAAGATCCCGATCCAAGCAGCGATTGGCGGCAAGGTTATTGCGCGTGAGACATTGTCTGCAATGCGTAAGGACGTGACGGCCAAGTGTTATGGTGGTGATGCGACCCGAAAGAAGAAACTTCTTGAGAAACAGAAGGCGGGTAAGAAGAAGATGCGTCAATTCGGCAAGGTCGATATCCCGCAGGAAGCGTTTATTTCTGCTCTAAAGATGGATGGTTGATCTCGCGCGCTTGATTTGATCCAAAATGTTCGCCTAGGCTTGCAGTCCTCATGGGAGGACTATCAATGAAAACAATACTTGGAATGGCGATTGCAATGTCGCTTAGCGCTGGCGCTTTGTTTGCTGAAGGAATGGTACACAAAGTTGCGGTACATGTGAACGAGAACGACCCAGCGGTTATGAATATCGCGCTCAACAACGTGCAGAACTTGACGAATTACTATCAGTCGAAAGGAGATACCGTTCAAGTTGAAGTGGTGACATATGGTCCAGGCTTGAACATGCTGATCGATGGTAAATCGCCAGTTGCGAATCGTATCGCGACGATGTCGTTGGAAATGGACAATCTGAGCTTTGCGGCGTGTGGTAACACGCATCGAAAAATGTCTGAAAAGAAAGGCGAAGATATCGCGCTGCTTGACGAAGCCAACATGGTACCCTCAGGCGTTGTCCGGTTGATTGAACTTCAAGAAGACGGTTTTGCCTACGTAAAGCCGTAGGTTCATAGATAGGGTGCGTGATATCACGCACCTTACGCCGACACTTTTCTCAACTTTGCAAATGAAGTGAACTCTCAGTGTTCTGGGCGTTGCACATAGCCATGACGCACAGGATCCATCCAACAGTGCTCCATATGTGCATTAAAGTCGGTTTTTGAACGTATGTGATGCTCCCAGAACCGCCTGTTCCATATTCCGCGCTCTTGGCGTTTAATATCGCTTGCACGTAGAGGTCCTTTCGCCAGATTGCGCGAAAATCGGGATTTGATGATCCGCCATCGTGTCGAATAGTCATGATCATCCTCAGGCAAAGTCCAAATGCAATGCATGTGATCAGGTAGAACCACCCAAGCATTCACAGTCACTGGCCGTTCACGGAGCGTACGCGCGACCGCGCTACGTAACAGATGAATTTCGCGCAACAGCGTATCAGAGCATTGCTGACGTAGACCGACCGTGAAAAAGACCGTCGCACCGGGAATGTGAGGGCGGGTATAATTGGACATGCGCCCTTTGTGAGAGATCATGTTTAAGAACTGATGAATCCCCGTAAGGTGCGTGATATCACGCACCGTCATTCGTCTGTTACAAACGTTGGTTAGGGGAAGCTCATGACAACATACGCAATCAATGGTCTCGGCCGAATCGGAAAACTAGCCCTGCGCCCTCTTATCGAGAGTGGCGCAAAAATCGCTTTTCTCAACGATGCGGTGGGCGACCCTGAAATGCACGCGCATCTGCTGGAGTTTGACACAGTCCATGGGCGTTGGGATGCTGAATTCGGTTACGACGAAGACGCGATAAGCATTAACGGAACGACGTTTCCTTTGTGCCGGACCAGCTCGCTAGAAGAGCTGCCGTTGAGCAATGTCGATGTGGTGATCGATTGCACTGGTGCTTTCAAAACCGAAGCGAAGCTCGCACCTTACTTTAAAGCGGGTGTGAAGAAAGTTATCGTCTCCGCGCCTGTCAAAGACGGCAATGCAGCGAACATTGTTTATGGCGTCAACAACCACGATTACGATGCAAGCACGCAAAACATCATCACGGCGGCGTCTTGCACTACTAATTGCCTTGCGCCTGTGGTCAAGGTTATCCATGAGAACCTAGGCATCAAACATGGCTCGATCACCACAATTCATGACGTCACTAATACTCAAACCATCGTAGATCGCCCCGCGAAAGACTTGCGCCGCGCGCGCTCAGCTTTGAATTCACTGATTCCAACGACCACAGGGTCTGCGACCGCGATTACGTTGATTTATCCAGAGCTGAAAGGAAAGCTAAACGGTCATGCCGTACGCGTCCCTCTGCTAAATGCGTCGATCACCGATTGTGTCTTTGAGATCGAGCGCGCAACGAGCGAAGA
>JAHEGL010000399.1 GCA_024645145.1 Planktotalea sp. | reverse complement strand
CGTCGACATCCTTGAAGACTTGGCCGCCAAAGCGAATATGCCGACAGAGCGTTTGCCAAGCGGTTTACGCTTGCGCGAAACCGAAACACATCGCTTCTGGATCAATTACGCGCCAGAAACGGTTGAGTATGATGGCAAGGCCATCGCTGCTGCGGACGTTCTTTGGGAAGCGCGCACCTAGCAACACGAAAAAATGGGGAGCCAAAAGGCTCCCCAGGTTCGCAAATTCAAGCTCATCATTAATCACCGCTCGGAATATTTATTGCCTGCGGCCTGATTTGCGCCAGCAACGGGCGCACCCGTCGCGTGACCGAAGGAAACCGAAACGGTCGCCCGTTGAGCAGCTTTAAAAAGATGTGATGCGATCACGGCTCTTAATGTCACCCCTTAACAAAACTGGGCGCTTCCTTAGAAACGCCCAGCCTAAACCTTAGCTACAGCCGGATGTCCCGCCGCAGGTGTTGCACTTCATGCAAGTGCCATTGCGCACGAGCGTGTAGTTACCGCATTCGCCGCAAGCCTCGCCCTCGTAGCCTTGCATTTTCGCTTTTGTACGTTGATCCATGCCCGTCGCAGAGCTCATCGCTGCCGCGCTGGTTGACGCTGGCATTGCCGCAGCAACGCTCACTTCAGGTACCAAGGTCTGCAAAGCAGCCACTGGGTCTGCCGTACCGCTCAGCGCGACTGCGCCTGCTTGACCGCCCTGCAATACCACCAGTTCTTGCGGCAAGCGCTTGCGCAAATATCCTGTGGAGCTGATCTGCTTTAGCACTTCCAAAGAGTTGTTTGCCGCAGCATCAGACAGCTCAGAGACGTTGCTCACACCCTCTTCTGCACCGCGCCCGAGGTCATCAAAGCTCGCACCCGTTGGTTTGATGTGCGCAAGGTCTGTGCGATCCAAGTAGGACACAGCCAATTCGCGAAAGATGTAGTCAAGGATCGACGTTGCATTTTTGATGCTGTCGTTACCTTGGACCATGCCTGCGGGCTCAAACTTGGTGAAGGTGAAGGCGTCGACAAACTCTTCCAGCGGCACGCCGTACTGAAGCCCAACAGACACCGCGATGGCGAAGTTGTTCATCATCGCGCGGAAACCTGCACCCTCTTTGTGCATGTCGATGAAGATTTCGCCAAGCTGGCCGTCCTCATATTCACCCGTGCGCAAGTAGACCTTGTGCCCACCAACAACCGCCTTTTGCGTGTAGCCCTTGCGGCGCTCAGGCATCTTTTCGCGGTTGGATTTGACGATCTCTCTGACGATCACCTTCTCGACGATTTTCTCTGCGATCACAGCCGCTTTTTCAGTGATGTTGCCGCTTTCTAGAACGTCCATCGCGTCGTCATCATCTTCAACAAGCGCCGCTGCCAAAGGCTGGCTGAGCTTGGAGCCATCACGGTACAATGCGTTCGCTTTGACACCCAAAGACCAGCTGAGCTCATACGCTTTCTGGCAATCTTCAATCGTTGCATCATTCGGCATGTTGATCGTCTTGGAGATCGCGCCAGAGATAAACGATTGCGCGGCAGCCATCATGTGAATGTGGCTATCAACAGACAAGAAACGCTTGCCCTTCTTGCCGCATGGGTTGGCACAATCGAAGATGCTGAGATGCTCTTCCTTGAGGTGCGGCGCACCTTCCAGCGTCATAGTTCCACAGACATGATCGTTCGCAGCATCGATATCCGCTTTGGAATAGCCCAAGTGCTTGAGCAAATCGAACGTCGGATCATTCAACTTTTTTGCAGGGATGCCCAGAACGCCTGTGCAGAACTCTTCGCCCAGCGTCCACTGGTTGAACACAAAACGGATGTCGAAAGCGGTGGCGAGCGATGCGTCGATCTTCGCCAACTCGTTCGCGCCAAAACCATGCCCCACAAGCGACGTGTGGTTGATGCCCGGTGCATTGCCGATAGAGGCGTGACCGACAGCGTAGCTCACAATCTCTTCGATCTGTGCGGAACCGTAGCCCAGGTTCTCAAGCGCCGCAGGAACAGATTGGTTGATGATTTTGAAGTAACCACCACCTGCGAGCTTCTTGAACTTCACCAGTGCGAAATCAGGCTCGATGCCAGTCGTATCACAATCCATGACGAGACCAATCGTGCCTGTCGGTGCAATCACAGAAACCTGCGCATTGCGGTAGCCGTGCTTTTCACCCAGCGCCAATGCGTCATCCCAAGCAGACATTGCCAGTTTGGTCAGGTCCTGATCAGGGCTGTTTACCAGGTCGAGCGGTACAGGTTTGATTTCGAGGTTCTCATAGCCTTCCGTCGCGCCGTAGGCCGCATTGCGGTGGTTGCGCATGACGCGAAGCATGTGATCCGCGTTCTTCGCGTGACCCGGGAAGGCACCCAGCTCAGACGCCATCTCAGCGGATGTCGCATAGGAAACGCCCGTCATGACAGCTGTCAAAGCACCGCAAAGCGCGCGACCTTCGTCGCTGTCATAAGAGTGACCCATGTTCATCAGCAAACCACCGATATTGGCATAGCCAAGACCCAGCGTGCGGAAGTCATAAGAGCGCTTCGCGATCTCTTTGGAGGGGAACTGCGCCATCATCACGGAGATTTCGAGCGTCACAGTCCACAAGCGTGTTGCGTGCACATATTCATCCGCTTGGAATTTGCTGTCCTTGTAGAACTTCAGCAAGTTCATGGATGCGAGGTTACATGCCGTGTCATCAAGGAACATATATTCGGAGCACGGGTTGGAGCCGCGAATTTCGCCGTCCTCTGGGCATGTGTGCCATGCGTTGACCGTGTCGTGGTACTGAATGCCCGGATCCGCGCAAGCCCATGCGGCGTGGCCGATATCTTCCCACAAATCGCGTGCTTTGATTGTCTTGGCGACGGAGCCGTCTGTGCGGCGGATCAGTTCCCAATCACCGTCTGCTTCAACCGCTTTGAGGAAGCTGTCCGTGACGCGCACAGAATTGTTGGAGTTTTGGCCGGAAACGGATGCGTAGGCTTCAGAGTCCCAATCCGTGTCGTATGTCGGGAATTCGATGGAAGCGTAGCCCTGTTTTGCATAATCAAGTACGCGCTTCACATATGTCTCAGGGATCGCTGTTTTCTTGGCACCGCGAATGGCGTCTTTCAGTTGGACGTTCTTCTTGGGGTCAACGCTGTCCTCGGAGGAGCCATCCCAAGCGCGGATCGCTTTAAAAATTTCATTCAGGTGCTGTTCGTGCATTTTGGAGCCAGCGACGATGGAGGCAACCTTTTGCTCTTCCTTCACCTTCCAATTGATGAACTCTTGGATATCAGGGTGGTCGGCGTCGCAGATCACCATTTTCGCCGCCCGGCGGGTGGTACCGCCAGATTTGAT
>JAHEGL010000395.1 GCA_024645145.1 Planktotalea sp. | reverse complement strand
CCACATCGTTGGACTTTGCGTGCTCTGCAAGACCTGCAACATCGTCATAAGGCGCATCACCGCCCGCCGCGATCACAAACGGATACGTCAAGAAATTGCCAAGTGGCTCAAACGGGTTCGGATTTAATTCTGGAATGCCGATTTGCGGACCAACGACTGGAACCGCAATGATGAATGATCCAATTGTGTACCCATCGGCTGGCGCATTCGCGACCTCGATCGCACCGGGGAATGGTCCACCGCCGCCGCCAGGTTTATTCACGACCGCAGCCGCAACACCGTATTCTGCTTGAAAGTCTTCGGCGATCATCCGCGTCAGAACATCCTCAAGATCGCCCGGAGGCCATGGAACCACGAAGGACACAGGCTTTTCTGGATATTCTGCGAGGGCAACAGACGGCGCCACAAACGCGGCTACGGTCAGGCCAGCAGCCAAGATAGTTGAGGTTAAATATTTCATGTCATCTCTCCCATTTGAGGGTAAAGTGCCAAGCTCTCTTGCGGAGTCGGTTCACTATTGCTACCATTTGGTTCAACAACTGTGCGATGATCCAGAAATGCTGTCAACGCTCGAATTACCGATGAAGCCGTGCCAACGAAACTTTTCAGCCTATGCCAAAGCAAATGATGGGAACAGTTGATAAAGCGCTCTCGCTTATGCGCTTTTTTTCGCCGCAACTGCCAGAAATTGGCCTTTCAGAGCTGGCGCGCAAATCAGGCTTTGACAAAGCAACAACGCTGCGGTGTCTCAATGCGTTGGAACGCAACGGTTTCGTCGAACAAGATTTGCTCAGCCGCAAATATAGGGTCGGCCTCTCTCCGTTCCATCTGGCGCAGATTAGGGAACAAAGCTTTCCTATTGAATCCATTATTGCAGAGCACTTGGATGCCTTGGTGGCGAAGGTGGGCGAAACAGCACATGGCACCTTGATGGCTGGCCGTGATCCCGTAACCGTAGCAATTAGCAATCCAGATCGCGCGCTGTTTGTAAATGTCACCCCGTCGAGCGCACTTCCATGGCACGCCACTGCCTCTGGCATCGCTATCGCCGCACATCTACCTGATGATGTGCAAGCAGAGCTTCTGGATCGGCTAGATTTTTCACTTTTCACGCAAAACACACCATCAAACAAAGGCGATATTCAAGAAGCATGGGCCACTTGCCGCAAAAATGGGCTCGCGCGGGCGCTATCAACATTTGAGGATGACGTGATCGGAACGGCGGCACCCATATTTGGGCAAACCGGTCATGCGGTTGGCTCTGTTGCCATCGCTTCAGTTGCCTTGCGCATGTCCGCAGAGCTGGAGACACAAATCGCAACAGAACTACCCAGTGTTGCGCAGGTTATCACTCATAAGATTGGCGGCGTACTGCCCGTGGCGCTTTCAACTTAATATTTAATCAAAGTTGCAATCCAACCAGACGAGCCGATTTTACTGCCCAAAGGATCTACATCAACGAAGGCCGAAAGATGCCAGATCTGCGACACGCCAAGCCCTGCTTCACCCATCCTTTTCAATCAACAACGCTTCAACACTTTCAATTTCCGGCATCGAGCGTCCGGCAATACCTTGCAAATCACCATGCATTCCAACTGTTGACGCGATAACCAAATCAATCTGCTTGGCTCGCAGCGCCCATTGCTTTTCGATGAACACGCGCTCTTTGCGCAGGTTGTCTTGCATGTCTTCAAAACGCTCAACAATCGCATCAACTCGCTGCTTGAACTGCGTGCCTGTCAGATAATCGTAGATCATCTCCATCTTGGTTTCTTGACCCATCGCACGCCCTTTGGCGCCCGCCACATCAATCAAGCCTTGGCGCAAAGACGTCGCCAGCGGAACCGCGTAGCGCGGGCTACATACCCAAATTCCGTCAACGATACCAAAACTGTCGACACCCTCTGGCAACGCATTTGATGTGATTACAGCGATTTCACACCCCGACGCACGTTGGTCATCGCGCAATTTGGCCAGCCAGCCCACTGTCCAGTTTTTGGTGCGTTTGCTTTCCCAAAGAATGCTGCCTGCCTTGCCGCTCGGCCCTACGACATCTTGGCGCACGTCCGCGCCGCTGACGCCTTTGGCCACTGGCACAAATTCATCTACAGGAAATGCAGCCGCCAGAGTTTCCTCAAGCACGATTTCAGCCGCCTCTCCTTGCGTTTGCATCGATCCTTGTTCTGACTTCTGTTTCAGCGCTTCAATCTGGCGCTTCATTCCTTCCATGACCTGTGCTTGCTCGGCCAGCTTCAAACCGGCTTTCTCTTCCGCATCTCGTGCCAGCTTTTCTGCCATCGCAGGACGTTCTTGCGCCAGCATCTTTTGTAAGGTCAGCTCCATCTCTGCTTCTTTGTCTTTAAGCTGCTGTTCGCGCTTCAACGCCGCCGCTTGGACTGCCTGCGCCTCTTTCAGCTTTTCGTCCTGTGCCTTGATCCGCTCTTGCAAAGCGGCCTGTTCGGCTAAGGTTTCAGCCTTGGCGACCTCTTTGGCCTGCGCTTTGGCTGCAGCCAATGCCTTCAACGCGTCCGCTTCGCGTTTTGCAAGTTCGGCGTTAAAGGTGGCCTGCAAATCGGCGACCATCGGTCCGGCCAATTGTTCTGTGAGTTCAATTTCATTGGCACATTTTGGACATTGGATCGTCAAATCGGACATGCATTCACCTATGACATTTACAGACACGCAAAATTAACACGGAACCCACTGAGGGGCTAGCGCTTGAGGGGCAATGAAATGTTGCTCATCGATTACGAAGGGTCTCAGCGCACCACCATAAAGCTCCAAAATCACCCTCAGATCAGCCACTCAAAACGGTTAAAAAATGTGCACTTGAGTAAAATTTATGCACTGCAAATAAGATCACCGCCATTCGCTTGCCCCATGCAACAAACCCCGTCAAAGTTTGAAAAAGCAAACTTAGTGAGACGCGCGTGACCGCACATACACCCATCGCTTCAAAGCCGGTGCTTCAGCGCGCGCGCGGCTTATTGAACATCAGCGCACAGCAAACATCAGGCGTATCGCGCTTAAAAAATCTACGCCAGCAAGGCTCTTACCGCACGATTTTTCCGCGCTCCAAAAGTGGCAACGTCGAGGCTGTCATCATCAATACCGCGAGGGGTGTCACGGGGGGCGATCAGTTTGGAACAACTGCCGTGGCGCACACAGGTGCTGGACTTAGTCTGACAACACAAGCGGCTGAACGTATCCATTTCCAATGAGACGCTCATACTTTCAATGGATGTTCCGTTAACGCATGCAATTCATCAAGCGCGCGTGATGTGATAAACTTGGATGAGGATGCGCATTGCACATCCAAAAGTCTTAATT
>JAHEGL010000387.1 GCA_024645145.1 Planktotalea sp. | reverse complement strand
GTCAAGTTCTCTTACTGGTTTGCTATCGCAATGTATCCGCTGTTTGGCATTCTTATGGCGCTCGATCTGGTCAGTATAAGCACATCCCTTGCGGCAATGGGCACGGCCAGTGGCGCAGCCCCTTTACTCACCTTTTGCCTCATCACATTGCGCAGCTGAACCATGGCAGAACTACTCAACGCCCTTAAAACACATCGCACCGAGAAGGGGTTTACCCAAGCCTCTTTGGCGGAAGCTGTCGGCGTGTCGCGCAAGACGATCAACACGATTGAAAACCGTGTGTTCACCCCATCAACGCTGCTTGCGTTGCAAATTTCTATCGCTTTGGACTGTTCGGTCCATGACATATTCTACGTGAAAGACGACTAACATGCTTATGACATTATTGAAGTTACTTGCGGTAAGCTTAGTGATCACCGCGCTGATACCTTTCGGCCTAATTGCATCGCAATGGCCAATGAAAATGAAAGACGTACAGAGCGGCGAAACGCTGAATTTCGAAGCCGCGATGGCTGCCAATCTGACGACTGCGCCAAAGCCGGTAATGATCGCAATGCGCGATGGATGGCAAATGCCAGTGCGTAAATATGGCGCGCAAGATGTGTCTAAACCCGTGCTCATTCTGGTGCATGGATCCGGTTGGAATGGGCTCCAATTCAATGGAATGGCGCAAACTCTTGCTCAGGATGCGAATGTACTCGCCGTCGATTTACGCGGTCATGGTGCAACGCCAGAGCGTCGCGGCGATGTGGACTATATTGGTTAAATGGAAGACGATTTGGCTGATTTGATTGCGTCTGAAGCGCTCGATGGACAGCAGGTTGTTCTACTCGGTCATTCCTCTGGCGGTGGTCTTGTGGTGCGTTTTGCGGGTGGTGCGCATGGCGCTTTGATGGACAAGGCTGTTTTGCTTGCGCCGTTTCTTAAACATGATGCGCCCTCAACGCGCCCAGCGTCAGGTGGCTGGGCACATGTGCTTTTGCGTCGCGTCATTGGGTTGAGTATGCTGAACAGCTTTGGCGTCACCGCCCTCAATCATCTGACCGCGATCCAGTTCAACATGCCCGCACAGATCATTGATGGCCCATATGGAAACCTTGCAACGACGGCGTATTCTTACCGCCTCAACACTGGTTTTGCGCCGCGCGGGGATTACCTCAAAGACATCGCTGCATTACCTAAGTTTACCCTTGTGGTTGGCAGTGAGGACGAAGCGTTCTATGCGGACAAATACGAAGAGGTGATGAGCGCGGTGACAGACAAAGGCATATATAAGATCGTGGATGGTGTAGACCACCTGGGGATCATTGATGCAGCGGAGACCGTGGCGCAATTTAAAGGTGTGTTAAAGTGAGCGACGCCCCTGATTGGCATGCCTGTGCAGCGATAGTGGAAAAGGGCGATCCGTTTCGCTTTCGCGCAGCAATGGCGGCCCCGGCCTTCGCACGCGCTGTGCTTTTCCCAATTTACGCCGCGAATGTTGAAATCACCCGTGCCCCTTGGGTGACGCAAGAACCGATGATTGCTGAAATGCGCCTGCAATGGTGGCGTGATGTGATGGAAGAAATCCTCACAGGACAGGATGTCCGTCGGCACGAAGTTGCAAAACCGCTGGCTCGTGTTCTGAGTATGAAAGGCGCAGAGGCGCTAGATGCTCTGATCGCTGCCCGTAGGTGGGACATTTATAAAGACCCGTTCGAGGACGAAGCTGCGTTCACAACCTACTTAGAACAAACATCAGGCGGACTGCTTTTTGCAGCATGTGACGCACTTGGGACCGCTGATTTTGAGCTTGCCAAGGATGCCGGATACGCTGCTGGACTTGCAGGTTTTTTCCAAGCGATCCCAGCACTTGAAGAGGCCAAGCGCGTACCATTGCTGGATGGCCGTGCTGACGCGATTGTTGAGCTGGCACAGAACGGTTTAGAGCGTTTGAAGTGTGCACGAGCAGGGCGCACCAAGCTTGCCAAAGCCGCCTGTATTTCGCTGGCCCACGCCGAGCCAATTTTGAAACAAGCAACGTCACACCCACATGCAGTTGGAGATGGCCGCCTTGAGGTTGGTGCGCTTCAAGGGTCGTTCAGGCTTTCAAAGGCCGCGTTGTTAGGTCGCTGGTAGCGAATCTTTCGGGCGCATCATCAGCCAGATAAGCGCAGACCCTGCGAGCAATAAGAACGGAACCATCGCCAGATTGACCGCGTTCCACCCTTGCACAGGGTCACCGCCAGAGCAGTTCATCAAACCACCAGAGGCGAGCGATGCCATGGTGACGCCGCCAAAAACGAACAAATCGTTCATACCCTGAACATGGCCACGATCCTGTGGTCCGTTGGCTGCGGTCAGCATTGCCGTTGCCCCGATAAAGCCGAAGTTCCAGCCGATCCCCAGCAAGATGAGCGCGATAAAGAAGTTCTCAAGCTCCACATCGTGAAAAGCGACCGCACCCGCCGCTGCAAGAATGACAAGGCCGGAGCCAACGATCTTTTCCACACCAAAGCGCGCAATCAAATGGCCTGTAAAGAAGGATGGAATAAACATCGCAAGTACGTGGCCCGAGACAACATCCGCTGCCGTGTTGGTGGTGTATCCACAGCCGACAACGGCCAATGGGGTCGACGTCATGACCAAGTTCATCAAAGCGTAAGACACCATTCCACATATCATCGCGACTGCGATTCGCGGCGTTTTGATCAACTCCCAACGGGTTTTGGCAGCAGGTGCATCAGCATCAAGGGCTGCGGGTGGTGGGATGTTGATAAACAAAAAGAGAGCAGAGCCAATCACGTTGATCGCGATCACAACCAAATAGGTTCCAAGGAAGGGCACAACGTAAGCGTCCGCGGTAAACTTTACCAATTGTGGGCCAATGATTGCAGCCGCAAGGCCGCCCGCCATCACGTATGAAATCGCTTTGGGTCGGAACGCTTCGGAGGCAGTATCCGCCGCAGCAAAGCGGTAGAAACCTTGTGCACTCATATAGAGGCCAGTGAAAAAGCTGCCGAGTAAAAACAGTGGGAAATTTGCATAGTACAGCGCGATTGCACCAATCAGACCACCCAACGCACCGCCCGCAGTGCCGATCCAGAAACCCGCACGGCGGCCATATCGCTGCATTACCGAAGAAATCGGCGTTGCGGCGCACATGGAGCCAATCACGATCATTGAAATCGGCATCGTGGCAAAACAGATGTTAGATGCGAGGGACTGACCCGCCAAACCGGCGATGGTGAAAAGCATCGGCATCTGCGCGCCAAGCAGCGCTTGCGCTAAAATCAGGATGAATACGGTGCGGCGGGGAGAGGAAACAGCTTGAGTCATGTCAAAGCATTAGT
>JAHEGL010000382.1 GCA_024645145.1 Planktotalea sp. | reverse complement strand
TTTCGGCTGATACGCAAGGAACCCATGCACGAAATCATCAATCGCTGCCGCATCAGTGGTCGCAGTTTCCGTGAAGGCGTTTCCAAAGCGATCAGATGTCATTGTCATGCTCCTTCAAGAATGCAGTGAGATGCGCGAGTACCTCTGCGGGGGAATCCCAGTGAACTGAGTGGCCCGACTGCGGGATTGTTTGAACTTGAGAGTGCGGGATCTTTGAGAGCAGGTCTAGGGCTTCTGCATGTGGAACAATAAGATCGTTTTGCGCCAAAAGGGCGAGAATGGGCAGGTTTTGCTCGTTTGTAATTTTTGCGGGGACATACGTTTTGAGTGCATCGAGCTGATGCTGCATTGCGTCAAGGGATTGCGCGTATGGGTAGGCAAGGCTTGCAGCGACAGCGCCTTCAATTTGATCAGGCTGATCGAAAAAGCGGTGGTGAAAGAGCCATGGGAAGAGGCAGCGCAGCCAGAGGCCTTCGGGACTGTGCATGCGAATATCACATAGGTTTTGGAACAAATGCCAAGAGCGTTTTAGATTAAGGGGCGCGCTGCACAGTAACGTCAGCGAGATGGTGCGTTTTGATGCCAAAGCCGCGAATTCAGACGCGATGTAGCCACCCATTGAATGTCCGACAATATGGGCTCTCTTGATCTGGAGGTAATCCATCAGCGCCAGAATATCAGAGGCGCCTTGCTGTGGTGATGTTGGTGCAAGTTTTGGCTCTGTGCGGCCGGTTGTTCGGTTATCAGGGCGGATAACAGTGCGGTTTTCAGCGAGCGGAGCCACCAGCGGACCCCAACTTGCGCTATCGCTGAGCATGCCCGCGATAAGAATTACAGGCGTGCCATCCCCGTCGATTTCATAGTGCATTTGAATGTCATTAAGCGCTGCAAAAGGCATTGTTCAGGCCTCGTTCTTTTCGCGCCAAGTGGGGATTAAATCATTGGGTGCGGGGCTTGCTTCGTACACTGCGCGTGCGATGGCGCGCGTGACACAGAGCGCAGCGGCATGGCCGATCATTGCCAGTTCGAAATCTGGATTGGTGAGGTCTTTGTCCCCTGTGGCTGTACTGAAAATCAAGTCGCCATCCATGGGAGTGTGCGCTGGAACACATGCGCGCCCGATACCGTCATGCGCCGCGATCGCAATACGTTTGCATTGCGCTTTGCTGAGTTTGGCGTCTGTTGCGACGATCCCGATGGTCGTATTGGCGTGCTTGAGCATGGCGGTGATTTTTTCAGAGTTTAAATCGCGGCCCAAACCTGTGCTTGGATCAACGCCTTTGCCGCCAAACTCGCCATCAATTTCATAAGGCGCTGCCCAAAAATGTCGCTCACCCGGTGTTGTGACAGAGCCGATTGGATTGGCAATCATGAGAGCACCAACCGTTATTCCAGAATCAAGAACCAGCGAGGCAGAGCCAGTACCCCCTTTGAGCATCGCGCTCATCGCGCCTGTGCCGGCACCAACCGAGCCGAGTGCAAAGTTGGTTTCTACGTTGCTCAGCGCTGCTTTCCCAAGGGCTGGATAAGGGCTGGTGTGCCAGTCTTTGTCACCGCCATTTATCAAATCAAAGATAATGGCGGCTGGGACAATTGGCACGCGTGCCGTGTGAACAGGAAATCCGCGTCCCATGTCGCGCAGTCCTTGAACGACGCCCGATGCGGCATCAAGGCCGAACGCAGAGCCGCCTGAAAGAACGAACGCATCTACGCCGGGGGCTGATTTATCCGGATCCAGCAGATCTGTTTCGCGGCTACCCGGTGCGCCGCCCATAACATGTACTGAAGACAGGAGGGGCTGGTCTGCGGTGAGAACTGTTGTGCCAGATTTGAGCGCTGCATCGTGAGCGTGGCCGACTTTGAGGCTTTGCACGTCGGTGATCAGGTTTAAGGGGCCTGGTTGCATGGGATAGGTGCCTCCGGCGGGAGTTTATTTGGAAAAATTAAGCAAAGGTTAGATACAGCGGCCACCATCCACTTCCATACAGACGCCCGTGATCATGCTGGCCTCGTCAGAGCACAGGTAGCATGCTGCGTTGGCCATATCTTCGGGGGTCGAAAAGCGGCCAAGTGGAATGGTGGATAAGAACTGTGCGCGTCGTTCTGGCGTGTCTTCGCCCATGAAAGATGCAAGCAGGGGTGTTTCGCCAGCCACTGGGTTAAGCGCGTTGACGCGGATACCGAAAGGCGCGAGCTCTACGGCCATGGATTTGGTGGCAGTGTTCATCCAGCCTTTGGAGGCGTTATACCAGCTCAGGTTAGGGCGTGGGCTGACACCTGCTGTAGAGGCAACATTGAGGATATTACCCGACCCGTTGGCTTTCATATGTGGCATGGCGGCTTGTGAAATGAGGTAGACAGACTTGCAATTGATTGCGAAGACGCGGTCAAAATCATCCTCACTGATTGTTTCCATCGGTGCGGGCAGATGCGTGACGCCAGCATTGTTGACGATAATATCAATTTGGCCAGATACAGTCAGGGCGGTTTCAATCATCTCTTGAACGCTTGTTGTGTTGGCAACATCGACGGTGCAAGCCGTGGCACTGATTTCGTCAGAGATCTTACGCGCAGCGGCTGCGTTAATATCTGCAACGATCACATTAGCTCCCTCAGCCGAAAATTTGCGTGCGATGCCCGCACCAAAACCTGAACCGGCCCCTGTTACAATCGCTGTTTTTCCGTTTAACCGCATTGTTATTCCCTTCGATCATCCATGTTTTGCTGCTACCGTTTTGAGGGTTGAGAAGCCATAAAGTGCTTCAAACCCTTTCTCGCGACCGTGACCGGACTTACCTACGCCACCGAAGGGAAGTTCGACGCCGCCACCGGCACCATAGTTGTTGATGAAAACCTGCCCTGATTTGAGCGCTTTGGCGAGGCGCATTTGACGCGCGCCGTTTTCTGTCCAGACGCTTGCCACAAGACCATAGTCAGTGCCGTTGGCGATTTTGAGTGCGTCTGCCTCGTCCTCAAAAGGGATGACGACTTGGACTGGTCCAAAGATTTCTTGCTGTGCAAGCGGATGGTCCGGATCAGAGCAAAGCAGCAGATGGGGTGCAACATAAGCGCCTGTTTTTGGCGCATCTGATTTGATTTTGCCGACCGCTGCGATTTGTAGATCTGCTCCCTGTTTCAAGAAGCCTGTGACAATGTCCTTTTGGCGTTCTGAAATGAGTGGCCCAAGATTGCAATCATCCATGGCTGGACCAACGTTTAGGACTTCATAGCGTGCAGACATCGCGCCTACGACCTCATCGTAGCACGATTTGTGCACAAGGATGCGAGATGAGGCAGAACATGTTTGTCCAGCATTTTGGATCCCGGCAGATCG
>JAHEGL010000367.1 GCA_024645145.1 Planktotalea sp. | reverse complement strand
GCAGGTGTGAGGTGCTCTGGGCGTAGGCCAACCTGATCGTTCGCGCCAAGTTCACTACCAAGAACAGCTGCCGCAGAAGCAGGCATATCGGCCGCCGCGAAGAAGTTCATCTTTGGGCTGCTGCTGCCTAGCCTGCAAATTGTGCGAGACTGAGACAGTTGGAATCGCCGATCACTAGGTCCAGAACAAGAACATCGATCTGATGGCTTCTGAGCGCGGTATAAGCGCTTTCAAGTGTGTCGCATTCAATGACCTTATGACCTGCACTTGTGATGCATTCCCCGTTAAGCATTCGAGTGGAGTCGTCATCTTCCAAGAGTAGGGCTTGCATATTGCGTTGGCCTCTTCTCGGTTACCAATCGGAAAGAAAGGTTAACAAAAGGTTAACAAAGCTCAGCAACTGGGCAAAAGCTGGCCAAAACAAATATAGGTAAAAGAAAACCGCCGATCCAATTGGTTCGTCGGCTCATATTGTAAGGACTAAAGGCGTTGATTAAAATTCAACGACAGCACGAATGGACTTGCCTTCATGCATCAGATGGAAGCCCTCATTGATCTCGTCCAATGTCAGCTTGTGCGTGATCATCGGATCAATCTCAATTTTGCCGTCCATGTACCAGTCTACGATCTTTGGAACATCTGTCCGCCCCGAGGCACCGCCAAAGGCAGTTCCGCGCCATGAACGTCCTGTTACAAGTTGGAACGGCCTTGTAGAAATCTCGGCGCCGGCAGGGGCAACACCGATAATGATGCTCTCTCCCCAGCCTTTGTGAGCTGCTTCAAGTGCAGTACGCATCACGCCCACATTACCTGTCGCGTCGAAAGTATAATCTGCGCCGCCACCTGTAAGCTCGACCAGATGCGCTACCAGATCGCCATCAACTTTGGAAGGGTTCACAAAATCAGTCATGCCAAAATGCGTGCCCATCTCGACTTTGCTATCGTTCAAGTCAACGCCGACGATTTGATCTGCGCCCGCAAGGCGCAAACCTTGAATGACGTTTAGACCAATACCTCCAAGACCAAAGACAATTGCAGTCGAGCCGATTTCGACCTTTGCTGTGTTGATCACAGCGCCGATGCCTGTTGTGACACCGCAGCCGATGTAGCAAATCTTGTCAAACGGAGCGTCTTTACGCACTTTTGCCAATGCAATTTCTGGCACTACAGTGTGGTTCGCAAAGGTCGAACAGCCCATGTAATGGTGGATAGGCGTGCCATCGAGCATGGAAAAACGCGTGGAGCCATCAGGTAACAGGCCCGCACCTTGGGTAGAGCGGATTTTTTGGCATAGGTTGGTTTTGGGGTTCAGGCAGTATTCGCACTCACGACACTCAGGTGTGTAAAGCGGGATAACGTGATCACCGACTTCCAGACTTGTGACGCCTTCGCCCACTTCAATTACAACGCCTGCGCCCTCATGGCCAAGGATCGCGGGGAAAATACCTTCGGGATCATCGCCTGAACGGGTGAATTCATCCGTATGACAAAGGCCTGTCGCTTTGATCTCTACGAGAACCTCACCGGCGCGCGGGCCCTCAAGGTTCACTTCCATCACTTCAAGTGGTTTTCCGGCGGCAACAGCCACGGCAGCGCGCGTTCTCATAGGTATTCCTTCCGTATTTGTCTTGATCTTTTGGGGCGTAGGCTAACAATGCGCCATCCAAAAGCAAGCGCATTGAAGACACCTTAATCGTAAGCTGCGTCTACAATGACTTCGACTTTCAATTCGGCGCGTGCGAGTTTGGCTTCACCGCAAGCGCGGGCAGGGGAATGACCCTCTGGCACCCATGCGTTCCACACTTCGTTTAGGCCGTCAAAGTCGCTCATATCAGCAAGCCAAATTGTAACCCGCAGCATCTTTTCGCGGGATGATCCTGCTTGAGTGAGTAAAGCGTCGACACGGCTCAGGCATTCGATGGTTTGCTCTTGGATCGTCGCGCCTTCGCCGACTTGGCCGGTGATGTAAGCAACGCCGTTATGCTTCACGATTTTTGAAGAGCGAATGCCCGTTTCGATACGTTCAATCATGTTTAATCCCCTTTCCTGTTGTTCATTGTAGCTTGGTCTTTTTCGGTCCGTCAAAGTAGCCATGCCCGATGGAATGTACCTTTGCAAGACACGCGTTATTCGCGCTGTAATCGAGGATTTTACAAGCTGAATGTAAGCGCTTGCATTTTGATGTGACAGCGGTATGTTCGACCTAAGAATCAAACTCTCATACCTGATAGGATCTTTGCCCATGACCCGCGAATATTTGAAAAAGGCTACTTTGACCTCGAGCTCTGGTGCCTCTGAGGTTCATGACACAGTCAAAGGTATTCTCGATGACATCGAAGCCGGCGGTGATGCAAAAGCGCTAGAGTATGCGGCGAAGTTTGATCAGTATGACGGGGCTGTGCTTTTGTCACAAGAAGACATCGACGCAGCAATTGCGTTGGTACCTGAGAAGTTGAAAGCTGATATCCGTTTCGCCCACGACAACGTAAAGCGTTTTGCCGAGATCCAAAAATCTACACTTACCAATGTCGAAATGGAGATCGAACCAGGTTTTGTGGCAGGTCAGAAAGCGATCCCAGTGGATGCAGCAGGATGCTACGTTCCAGGAGGTCGTTATAGCCACATTGCCTCTGCGATCATGACTGTTACAACTGCGAAGGTCGCAGGTTGTCATAGCATTACTGCATGTTCCCCACCTCGTCCGGGCGTTGGAATTGCGCCTGCAATTATTTATGCTGCGCATATTTGTGGAGCGGATAACATCTTGGCGATGGGCGGTGTGCAGGGTGTTGCTGCGATGACCTTTGGTTTGTTTGGCCTGCCAAAAGCGAACATTCTTGTGGGGCCGGGCAACCAGTTCGTTGCCGAAGCAAAGCGCATCCTTTTTGGTCGCGTTGGAATCGACATGATTGCTGGCCCGACAGATAGCTTGATCTTGGCTGATAAAGCAGCGGACCCACACATCGTTGCAACCGATCTCGTGTCTCAAGCAGAGCACGGTTACAACTCACCCGTTTGGCTGGTTACTGATGATAGCGAGTTGGCAAAGACTGTCATGGATATGGTTCCCGCCTTGATCGATGATCTGCCAGAATTGAACCGTGATAATGCATTCGCTGCTTGGCGCGATTACGCTGAGGTTATTGTTTGCGAAGACCGCGTAGACATGGCGAAATGTTCTGACGAGTACGCACCAGAACATCTTACCGTGCAGGCGGAAGATCTTGATTGGTGGCTCGACACGCTGACTTGCTATGGTTCACTCTTCTTGGGTGAAGAAACCACGGTCTCATATGGCGACAAAGCCTCTGGTACAAACCACGTGCTGCCAACATCTGG
>JAHEGL010000362.1 GCA_024645145.1 Planktotalea sp. | reverse complement strand
GGTCGCAATGTAGAAATAGGAGCCACGTTTCATCATCTTGCGTACGTTTTTCGTCGCGGCATAGGGACGATCAAGATGTTCCCACACCTGATCCGCAATGATCAGATCGAATACGCGGTCGCCCGTCTTCACCTTCATAAGGTCCTTTACAGATATCATATTTGGGATACCGAAATTGCTCGTAAGATCCAAAGTTGAAATACTTCCCCCATTGGCCGGCAATCTCAGCAACAGACATGCCGCTTAATGGCAGTTCTTTCAGCCAAGACCGGCTTCTGCGACGCATCTCGACGCGGTTCAAAGAGGGCATTTGCGATCCTTAGAAATGTATCGCACGATCAAATGCATCAAGAACGCTTTCGTGCATCATTTCAGACAAGGTCGGATGCGGAAAGACCGTGTGCATCAGGTCTTCCTCGGTCGTCTCCAACTGACGCCCGATCACATAACCCTGGATCATTTCAGTTACTTCTGCGCCAACCATATGCGCGCCCAGAAGCTCGCCCGTTTTAGCGTCAAAGATCGTTTTCACGAGGCCTTCCGCCTCACCAAGTGCGATGGCCTTACCATTGCCCATAAACGGGAAGCGACCGACTTTGATGTCATGGCCTGCCTCTTTCGCAGCCGCTTCTGTCATGCCAACGCTCGCCACTTGCGGATGGCAATAGGTGCACCCAGCAATCGAGCCTGGCTTGATCGGATGAACCGTTTTTCCCGCGATAAGCTCCGCAACAAGCACGCCTTCATGAGACGCTTTATGAGCAAGCCAAGGTGCACCAGCGATATCCCCAATCGCGTAGACGCCGTCAACGCCAGTGCGGCAATATTCGTCTGTCACAACATGCGTGCGATCAATTGTGATGCCCGCATCTTCCAACCCCAAATCTTCAACATTCCCCACGATGCCGACGGCTGAAATGACTGTATCAAAGTCTTCTTGAGTGACCTTGCCGCCCGTTTCGATATTCGCCGTAACTTTGCCTTTGCCGCGATCTAGCTGCTTCACCATCGATTTTTCACGGATTTTCATCCCCTGTGCAGTGAAGCTTTTCTTTGCAAATGCGCTGATCTCTGCGTCTTCAACGGGAAGAACACGGTCCATAACTTCGACAACCGTGGTGTCAGACCCAAGCGTGTTGTAAAAGCTCGCAAACTCGATCCCGATGGCACCTGATCCGATGACCAACAGCTTTTTCGGCATGCGCGACGGCGTGAGCGCGTCCTTGTAGGTCCAGACCAAATCACCGTCGCCTTCAAGACCCGGCAACTCGCGTGCACGCGCGCCCGTAGCGAGAATGATATGTTTGGACTTTAGGGTTTGTTCGCCCTTGTCGCCTTTAACAACCACGCTTCCTTTGCCAGACAAACGCGCTTGTCCCATCACAACGGTGATTTTGTTCTTTTTCATCAGGTGTGAGATGCCTGACGAGAGCTGGCCCGCCACTTTGCGAGAGCGTTTGACGACAGCGTCCAAATCATACTCAATCCCTGTCGCGCTAAGACCGAATTCCTTCGCGCGATGCATCAAATCAAACACTTCCGCAGAACGCAGCATTGCTTTGGTCGGAATACATCCCCAGTTGAGACAAATTCCCCCCATGTGTTCACGTTCGACGATCGCAACACTCAAGCCCAATTGAGCACCGCGAATGGCTGCGACATAGCCCCCAGGTCCTGCACCAATCACGATCATGTCAAAGGAATCTTGGGCCATTCAGAGCTCTCCTAATTTATAAGTGTCATGCGCAAGCTAACCAGCGTGCACACAAAAGAAAAGGGTGGCCGACTGACCACCCTTTTTAGAAAACAGGATAAATTGGGCTACGCGCTGACGAGCTGTAGCTCGCGTACTGTGGAGCCATATCCACCCGCGTGAATATACTCTTTTTCAGTTTGCGTGAAGCGACGGGACAAAGCGTTGTTGCGGTAAGGAAAGCGACCAAACTTGCGGATCACATCGCGATGCGCTTTGGCATGTAACAAGTTGCTTTCGCCCGTTTTCGGCATACGCTCTTTCATCAAACGAATGCATCGTTCCTGATCGCAAAGGTTTTCGGAATGCATCAAGGGGAGATAGAAAAACTGGCGCGCTGGTTCGTCAATGCGCATATCCCACTTACGATCAATTGCGATTTTAGCTGCCGCGAGTGCCAAGCGATCTGATGCAAAGGCGTCGCCTGTGTCCCGAAACATGTTTCGGGAAAACTGATCGGTGAGCAAGATGTAAGCAAGTGCCCCGCTTGGATACGTCAACCAAAGGCCGAATTTGCCATCCATCGCCGCCTGCCATGTCTCACTGAAGCGATCGCGAATTTCTTGATCCAGGCTATCATCTGCCTTGTACCAATCTTCTGGTTGTTTCTCATCAAGCCAAAAGCTCAATACGTCATCAGGGGCCGCAATCATTTTATTTCTCCCAATTGGGCATCGTCATTCTAAAAACGTTACATTCACAATAAACGCCGAATCTAGTAACAAAATGCGCCGTTTACGACATAATTAGGGGGAAATTTCCTCCATCTGCTCCTCAATTGCGTTTTCAATCGCAATTTCTTGCGCAACCTCAACAAAGACAGGCGAGGATGACGGCATAATTGCCTGAAACCCTGCCGTTTCATCGACAGACGGTGCAGCACGTTGTGTCATGCGGAAGGCCGCGTAAACCGCAATGGCCAACATCAACGCCGCGATAAGACCAAAGAACGCCGCAGGGCCAATGCTGGTCATGAGCCAGCCCGTAACGATGGGGCCGGAAATCGCGCCAAGACCGTTAATGAATATCATTCCACCGGACGCGGCAGCCATGTCTTCATGTTTAAGAAAGTCATTCGTATACGCGAGAAACAAAGAATAGAGCGGGTTCGACGTGCCGCCGATAAGGAAAGCAGCCAGCAATAAAATCACGATATTGCCCCCACCAATGACGGCGACAATCGACGCGGCACCACCCAAAGCTGCCGTCAACAAAATTAAAAAGCGTCGATCCATCCGGTCCGAGATAAAGCCCAGCGGGTATTGCATAAGCAACGCCCCGACATAAAACGATGACACGAAAAGCGAAATTTGAGGAATGCTCAAACCTGCTTTACCGCCATAAACGGCCGCCATCCCGAATTGCGCGGAAAAGACACCGCCTAGCAAAAACATCCCGACAACACCCAATGGCGATACTTCGTAGAGCTTTTTCAAGGACATCGGTTTTGTTGTATCAAATGCAGGTGTCGGTGTGATCGACAGTAAAATCGGCGCAAATGCGATCGAAACAAGAACCGATGGAACAATGAACAAAATGTAGCCAGACGGATCGCCAAGCAACAAAACACCCTGCGCAGCAACAATTCCGA
>JAHEGL010000350.1:838-3359 GCA_024645145.1 Planktotalea sp. | reverse complement strand
TGATCAAGGACACGATGGAAGAGATGGACGCCTGTTTGCGCGCTGACGCGATGCGTTGTGAGGTGGATTCGCTCGCGATTGGTTTAACGCTGGAGCGGTATAAGGACCAAGCCGAAGCGGGGCAGGGGGCTGGTGATGCGTCTGCCATGCTTAAATATATGGGGACGGAGCTTAACAAACAGCGCCATGAATTGATGATGAGTGCTGGTGGCTCTGACGCGCTTGAGTGGGACGGTCCTGTTGGCAATCGCGCGGGCGATTGGTTGCGCACAAAGGCCAATTCGATTGAAGGTGGCACAAGCGAGGTGATGCTGAGCATCGTGTCGCGCCGTGTCCTTGGGCTTCCGGGGTGAGCGGTATGGCAAAGCTGGTGATGAGCGAAGAAGAAGTGATGCTGGCCGATATGGCGCGCGGGTTTTTTGATGGGGCGATGCCTGTCAGCAAGTTGCGCGCAATGCGTGATGCGGGTGAGACGTTTGACGCTGCCACTTGGAAAGAGATGGCTGATATGGGCTGGGCTGGCGTGCTTGTTCCCGAAGAAGCAGGTGGTTCTGACATGGGCTTTGCAGCGGCCAATGTGATTGCGCATGAGATGGGCAAGACGCTTGCGGTTTCGCCGTTTATCTCCAGCGCTGTGATTGCGGCGACGGCGTTAAGACAAGTGAGTGACGCGCGCGCGTTGGGGGCCTTGGCCAAGATCGCATCGGGTGAATTGACATATGCTTTGGCCGTGGATGAGGGGATCAAGTTCGATCCTGACAATGCTCAGATGGAGGCAAAAGCTGACGGTAATGCATTTCGCTTGTACGGTAAGAAGCAGTTTGTTGTGGATGGTGCCAACGCAGATCGTTTGTTGGTGCTTGCGCGCACGAGTGATGGGTTAACTCTGTTTGATATTCCATCAGATCGTGCGGGAGTTAACCGTGAAGTATCCAACATGATCGATGCGCGTGATGCTGCGCGTATCACGTTTGTAGATGTGGAAGCGACGGGTGAAGATGTGCTTGGTGCGGTCGATAGCGCGATGAGCGTTTTGCGTCCTGCCATAAATGCTGGGCAAGCCGCGTTGGCGGCGGAAATGACAGGGCTGTCTGCGGGCGCGTTTGATATGACGGTTGGCTATCTTAAAGAACGTAAACAGTTCGGTGTCGAGATTGGTCGTTTTCAAGCACTGCAACATCGTGCAGCGCATCTGTGGTGCGAGATCGAAGTCACAACCAGTGCGATCCTAAATGCAGGACGCAAGCTGGATGAAAACGAAAGCGATGCAGAAACGGCAGTTTCGCTTGCCAAAGCTCGGGCCACCCAAACGGCGATTTTGGCGGTGCAAGAGGGTGTGCAAATGCATGGGGGTATTGGGATGACCGATGCTTACGACATGGGCTTTTATATGAAACGCGCACGTGTAAGTGCGGAATGGCTGGGGGACTACAGCTATCATGCCGAAAAGATCGCGGCAGAAAGAGGGTTTTAAGATGGATATTCAAACATTGTTCGGCTTGGACGGCAAAGTGGCCTTGGTCACAGGCGGTGCAACTGGGATCGGACGCATGGCGGCCGAGGGTTTAGTGCGTGCGGGTGCAACAGTGCTTTTAGCGTCGCGCAAGGGCGAAGCTTGCGAGGCCGTCGCAGCAGAGTTGAACGCGATGGGCGCAAGCGGCAAAGCGATAGGTTTTGCAGGTGACGTTGGCACTGAAGCGGGCGTCGATGCGCTGGTCGCATCCGTCAAGGAACGCACAGAGACGCTTGATATTTTGATGAATAACGCGGGCATCACGTGGGGCGCACCCATGGGGCAATTCCCTTTCAAAGCGTGGGACAAAGTCATGAATGTTAACGTCGCGGGCTTGTTTGATCTGACGCAAAAGCTACTGCCGATGCTCAAGGCATCTGGCAGCGTCGATGATCCTGCGCGCGTCGTGAATGTGGGCTCTGTCATGGGGGAGCGTGAAATGGGCGATGGGGCTTATAGCTACTCTGCCTCCAAAGCGGCGGTGATCCATCTTAGCAAAATTCTGGCGAAAGAACTGGCGGGCGAAGCGATCACAGTGAACGCGCTTGCACCAGGGCCGTTCGTGTCGCGCATGACCGCATTTGCGACCCATGATGAAGACATGCGCAGCCGCGTTGGGGATGATGTTCCGATGAAACGTGTCGGGCGTGATGAGGATATTGCGGGCTGTATGTTGTTCCTATGTGGACGCGGTGGTGCCTATATTACTGGCGCGGTTGTGCCCGTGTCTGGCGGTATCAATGTAATGTCTGGCCCTAACATTTTCGAACAGGCGCTTCACTGATGGCTGCTGATATCCGATTTGACGGACGCGTCGCGATTGTGACGGGTGCTGGCATTGGGCTTGGCCGCTCACATGCGTTAGGGCTTGCCGCGCGCGGTGCAAAGGTTGTGGTGAATGATCTAGGCGTCTCGCGGGATGGCACGGGTTTTACATCAGAAGCGTCTGAGGTCGTGGTGGAAGAGATCAAAGCCATGGGCGGTGAAGCGATAGCGCACGGCGCTGAC
>JAHEGL010000350.1:0-828 GCA_024645145.1 Planktotalea sp. | reverse complement strand
TCTGATGAAGCTGGTGTTAAAGACATGGTTGCGCAAGCGATGGATGCTTGGAGACGTATCGATATTTGCGTAAACAACGCAGGCATCTTGATGGACAAGACCTTCGCCAAGATGGACATGTCTACATTTCGAAAAGTGGTTGATGTGCATCTTATTGGCTCCGCCAATGTGGCCCATGCATGTTGGCCGATTATGCGCGAACAACAATACGGACGGATCGTGTTCACCTCTTCCTCGTCAGGGCTTTATGGTAACTTTGGTCAGGCCAATTATGGTGCTGCGAAAGCTGCGATGATAGGGTTGATGAATGTGCTTCACCTAGAAGGTGCGCGCGACAACATTCGCGTTAATACGCTGGCCCCCACGGCTGTAACGCGCATGACGCAAGAATTGTTCCCGGCTGAAGCCGCAGAGATGCTGGCGCCTGAAACAATAACACCCGGTTTGCTGTACCTCGTTTCTGAGGATGCGCCGAGCCATGTTATCATGGGGGCAGGGGGCGGCAGTTTCGCGCAAACCCGCGTGTACGAGACGCAAGGCATCACCCTCACTGGTGATGAAAACACCCCCGAAGCTGTCGCTGCGCAGTTCGATCAGCTCACTGATGCGAGTGGTCAAACAGAAATGCCGGACGCCTTTAGTCAGACCAAGAAGTATGCCCTCAATGCAGCTCAGGCCCGTGGCCTGACGCTGGATTGGTAATTCAAAATTTAGGACTTTCATTATGCGCGACGCAGTTATCGTTTCCACCGCACGCACCCCGATCGGCAAAGCCTATCGTGGCGCTTTCAACAATACGACGCCACAAGCTTTGGCAAGCCACGCGAT
>JAHEGL010000341.1 GCA_024645145.1 Planktotalea sp. | reverse complement strand
TATGATTGATGAAAAAGGGCAGGGCAACCAGCCCAACCTGCATTAAGGAGCGCTGAGAGATGATTATTAACCACCCGCTTCTTGGTCCGCGTGACAGTGCCGAGTTCGTCTATCTAGGCGACGCAAGCTTGATCGAGCGCCCTAATCCGGAGGCGGAGGATGCCGCTGATCAATTCCATGATTACGCCTATTTGCGCGACAATCCCGCAGGGGAGTTGCGCGAGTTGTGGTTCCATGAAGGCGGTGATCGCTCATGGCTTGTGGTCACACGCGATACCCGCACGCATGAAATTTTCAAGGTTGAGCTGGCCCGCGATGTAGCGCGCAGCAAAGGACGTTCGTTATGACACAAGTAAACCGAGTCCAAGGCGGTCAGATTGATCGCAACACGCCATTGAAATTTAAGTTTGATGGCAAAAGCTACAGGGGTCATGCAGGCGATACGCTTGCTTCTGCCTTGCTCGCCAATGGTGTGCGCCTTATGGGGCGCTCTTTCAAATACCACCGTCCTCGTGGTCCTTTAAGCGCTGGCAGCGAAGAACCCAACGCGATTGTCACTTTGCGTGACGGAGCACGCGCTGAACCCAACACACGTGCAACCACTGCCGAATTGTTCGACGGTCTTATCGCGCGCTCGCAAAATTGCTGGCCGTCTGTGAAATTCGACGCTCTGGCGGTGAATGATGCCGCCTCTGATTTCCTTGCTGCTGGGTTTTACTACAAAACATTCATGTGGCCCGCATCGTTCTGGGAAAAGGTCTACGAGCCAATTATTCGTAAAGCTGCGGGTCTTGGCGCGCTTTCCATGCAGGAAGATCCCGATGAATATGACAAGGGTTTCCGCCACTGTGATCTGTTGATTGTTGGCGCTGGGCCTTCTGGTTTGATGGCTGCACTCACAGCGGGACGCGCTGGTAAAGAGGTGATTCTCGCGGATGAAGACTTTGCGATGGGCGGCCGTTTGCTAAGCGAGCAGATGGAGGTCGGTGGCAAATCAGCGTTCGATTGGACGACGCAAGCAATTGCTGAACTCTCTTCCCTTCCCAACGTGCGCCTCATGAGCCGTACAACTGTGATTGGTGCGTTTGATCACGGGATTTATGGCGCGGTTGAGCGGGTGTCTGACCATTTGCGTGAGCCTATCGCTGGCAAACCACGTCAAATCCTTTGGCGCATCTATGCGGGGAAAACCTTGCTCTGCGCAGGTGCGATCGAACGCCCGATTGCGTTCGAGAATAATGACCGTCCGGGCATCATGCTCGCCTCTGCGATGCGTTCTTATGTAAACCGCTGGGCGGCGACGCCTGCACAGCGTGTTGCGATTTTCACGTCTTGCGATGATGGGCATCGCACGGCGGCAGATTTGCATGCGAAAGGCGTCGAGATTGCTGCAGTGATTGACACGCGCGCGGACACGCCGATCTCGATGGACTACGAAGTGCTCGCCGGTGCGCAAGTTACGAATACAAAGGGACGTCTTGGTCTTACCCTTGTCGATGTGCAGCTCTCTGATGGTTCGCAACGGACCTTGGAATGCGGCGCTCTGGGTGTGTCTGGCGGGTGGAACCCGAATGTGCATTTGACTTGCCATCAACGCGGACGACCAACCTGGGACGGAGGTCTTTCAGCCTTTGTTCCTGGTGGCACGCTCCCGCCTGGCATGTCCGTCGCAGGTGCTGCAAGCGGTGACTTGTCGACGCATGGCGCATTGCTAAGCGGTGCCAAAGGTGCAGCAGAAGCGCTCGGCATCAAAGCGGTAGATACGCCAACGGCCGATGATACACCCGCTAAGCAATCCGCATTTTGGTATGTGGAGGGCTGCAAACGTGCGTGGCTCGATCAGCAGAACGACGTGACTATCAAAGACGTGAAACTGGCGCATCAAGAGGGGTTCCGCTCCGTTGAGCACCTTAAGCGCTACACGACGCTCGGGATGGCAACGGATCAGGGCAAGACGTCTAACATGGGCGGTCTCGCGATTATGGCGGAGATTGCGGGCAAGGGTATTCCCGATGTTGGCACAACGATTTTCCGTCCACCCTACACGCCTGTATCTATTGGTGCGCTCGCGGGTCGTATGCGCGGGATGGAATTTCATCCGATGCGTCTAACGCCCTCGCATTTTTGGGCGAAAGAGCGAGGCGCGGTTTTTGTGGAAGTTGGCAACTGGCTACGTGCGCAATGGTTTCCGATTGAAGGAGAAACTCATTGGCGTCAGTCTGTGGACCGGGAAGTTAAAGCGACGCGCGCCTCTGTTGGGGTTTGTGATTGTACTACGCTAGGCAAGATTGATGTGCAAGGCGCTGACGCGGCGACTTTTCTTAATAAAGTCTACTGCAATCCCTTCGCCAAAGTCGCCATCGGCAAGGCTCGATATGGTCTTATGCTGCGCGAAGATGGCATCGCGATGGATGATGGCACGGCTGCGCGTTTGGCTGAAGATCACTTCGTGGTCACGACGACGACGGCCAAGGCTGGCCCCGTCTATCAGCACATGGAATTCGTTCGTCAGTGTTTGATGCCGGATGCGGATGTGCAATTGATTTCAACTACAGAAGCTTGGGCACAATATGCAGTCGCCGGGCCGAATTCGCGTTCGCTCTTGCGGAAAATTGTCGATCCTGAATTTGATATTTCGAATGAGGCGTTTGAATTTATGGCCTGTGCCAATATCACCGTTTGTGGTGGTTTGCGTGCGCGTTTGTTCCGTATCTCATTCTCTGGTGAGTTGGCGTTTGAGATCGCTGTGCCCTCGCGCTACGGCGATTCATTGATGCGCAAATTGATGGACGAGGGTGAAGAGTTCGGCGTGGTGCCCTACGGCACAGAAGCGCTGGGCGTGATGCGGATCGAAAAGGGTCACGCGGCAGGTAATGAGCTGAATGGCACGACCTCCGCCAACAACCTTGGCATGGGGCGAATGGTGTCCAAGAAGAAAGATAGCATCGGTACAGTTTTATCGGAACGGGCGGGGTTGAATGAAGAGGATGCATTGAAGCTTGTTGGTGTGAAACCACTCGCGAGTAAGGATAAGATCACGGCCGGAGGGCACTTGATGGCGATGGATGGCCCTATCGATGCGGCGCATGATCAAGGTTATGTGACGTCGGCGGCATATTCGCCCGAAGTCGGTTCGATGATTGGCCTTGCCATGATCAAATCTGGTGACACACGCATGGGTGAGCAGATGCGCCTGGTCTCGCCTGTAACGGATAGCGAAGTGGTCGTTGAAGTGACGTCTGCTCATTTTGTTGATCCAGAAGGAGGACGCCAACGTGCATGATCTCACAGCTATTACGGCCCTTGGTGGGCAGTCCCCACGCGTCGACACAATTGGTGAGGTCACGCTTCGCGAGAATGATGG
>JAHEGL010000338.1 GCA_024645145.1 Planktotalea sp. | reverse complement strand
GATCCAAGCCACGCTGGAAGCAACCCTCAGCAAACATATCGCCACCAAAGCCCGCGAAGCGCATATCGCTTTCGTTGGCGCTGGCCCCGGTGATCCCGAGTTGCTAACCCTCAAAGCACGCAAAGCGATTGATGAGGCGGATGTGATCATTCACGACCATCTCGTCACCAGCGAAATCCTCGAACTCGCCCGCCGCGAAGCGCTAATCGTCGATGCGGGCAAAGAGGGCTTTGGCCCCTCCATGAGCCAACATCACATCAATGATCTGATCGCAGAACACACGCAAAACGGCGCGCAAGTTGTTCGGCTCAAGTCCGGCGATCCAACCATTTTTGGTCGCCTCGATGAAGAAATCGAAACCTGCCAAGCCCATGATATTTCTTACTCAATCATCCCCGGCATCACTGCGGCCTCGGCGGCTGTCGCCTCAATCGGGCAAAGCTTCACACGTCGGGGGCGCAACGGTTCTGTCCGCTTGCTAACAGGGCACGACATGAAGGGCTTCGCAGATCACGACTGGGCCTCACTCGCCAAACCTGACGCAGTTGCAGCCATCTATATGGGCAAGAAAGCAGCGCGCTTTGTTCAAGGGCGTTTGCTTATGCATGGCGCAGATCGCCTCACACCTGTGACGCTAATTGAAAACGCCTCGCGCCCTAATCAACGCGTTATCCCAGCCACGCTTGAAACACTTGCCGATGTCACAGCGATTACTGGCCCTGCGGTTATTTTCCTTGGCCTAGCCCCGCGCGAGGCCGCTCAATCCCTGGCTGATCTCCCACAAGAGGAATTCGCATAATGCCCCGTTCTTTCACGCCCAAAGTCATCACCGCAAATGCCCTTCTTAAGGGCGATGTCGTCTATCTCACCAACGCCGACACGTGGACGCGCAACTTGAGCGATGCAGTTCTGCTCACCGACGAGGCCGACGCAGACCTGCGCCTGCTGCAAGCCACAGCGCAAACAGATGTGGTCGTCGGCGCGTATCTTGTGGACATGCAGAGCGGTCCAAGCGGCCCTGAGCCACTCTATTTTCGCGAGGCCTTTCGCCGCAAGGGACCGTCCAACTACGCACACGGCAAACAGGAGCAATTCTGATGTACAGCTACACTGATTTCGACAAGAGCTTTCTTGCATCGCGCAACGCACAGTTCCGCACGCAGGTTGAACGCCGCATCGCGGGTCATCTGACGGAGGATGAATTCAAACCCCTGCGTTTGATGAACGGCGTGTATCTGCAACTGCACGCTTACATGCTGCGAGTCGCGATCCCTTATGGCACGTTGAACAGCAGCCAAATGAAAATGCTCGCGCACCTCGCGGACAAATATGACAAGGGCTACGGTCACTTCACCACAAGGCAGAACATCCAGTACAACTGGCCTGAGCTGCGCGACATTCCGGACATGCTTGATGATTTGGGCACAGTTGAAATGCACGCAACCCAGACATCCGGCAACACTATTCGCAACGTGACAGCGGATCACTTCGCAGGTGCTTCCGCTGATGAGATCGCCGATCCGCGCCCTGTGGCTGAATTGATCCGTCAATGGTCCACAGACCACCCCGAATTCCAGTTCCTGCCGCGCAAATTTAAAGTGGCTGTGACAGGGTCTGAAAGCGATCGCGCAGTCACCCGCGCGCATGATATTGGGCTGCGCATGGTTGAGCGCGATGGCGTTGCTGGCTTTGAAGTCATCGTTGGCGGCGGTTTGGGCCGCACGCCGATGCTGGGCAAAGTCATCGCGGATTTCTTGCCGCGCGAAGATCTGCTGCCTTACTTGGAAGCAATCGTCAGCGTATATAACCTGTTGGGACGCCGCGATAATAAGTACAAAGCGCGCATCAAGATCACCGTGCATGAGAACGGCCTTGAGAAAATTCGCGACCTCGTGAACGAACGTTTCGTAGAGATCAAAGCACGTTTCAGCGGGATCGATCAGGAGGTGTTCAAAACCATCCAAGCGCAGTTCGCACCACCTTCTTTCAAAGAAGGTGATACCGCGATTTTCGAAAAATCGCGCGCCAGTGATCCCGTGTTTCGCGCATGGTCAGATACAAACCTGCACGCGCACAGAGCCGATGGGTATGATATCGTCACTGTCTCAATTAAAAAGCACGGTGCAACGCCGGGCGACGTTACAGCGGATCAAATGCGTGTTCTCGCAGACATCGCCGCGCGTTTCGGTCATGATGAATTGCGCATCTCTCATGAGCAAAATGTCATTCTGCCCCACGTGCATAAATCCGATCTGCCTGAGGTGCATTGCATTTTGAAAGCCAACGGACTTGGCACGGCCAACATCGGCCTGATCTCTGACATCATCGCCTGCCCTGGTATGGATTACTGCGCGCTTGCGACCGCGAGGTCCATCCCGATTGCCCAGCAAATCGCGACACGTTTTGACGAACTGAAACTCGAACATGAGGTCGGCGATTTAAAGATCAAAATTTCGGGATGCATCAATGCATGCGGACATCACCATGTAGCCCATATTGGCATCCTTGGTCTCGATCGTGCGGGTGTTGAGAGCTATCAAATCACTTTGGGCGGAGATCACACCGAAACCGCAGCCATCGGTGAACGCGCAGGCCCTGGCTTTAGCTCAGACGACATCATTCCTGCGATAGAACGGTTGATTGCCGCCTACTTAGCGCTGCGAAAGGCGCAGGACGAGACATTTATCGAAACCTATCGCCGCCTTGGCCTCACCCCGTTCAAGGCTGCGCTATATCCTGAAAGCGCGGAACAGTCTCATGCCGCTTGATGCGCTTATTTCATCGCTAAGTTTGCGCCATCGCATCACAGAGGCACAGACAGCAATCCAAATTGCGCGCACTGAGCCAAAGCTTGGCCAAATTGCGTTGGTCTCGTCCTTCGGCGCGGAGGCCGCGGTACTATTGCATTTGGTCGCACAAACTGAGCCGGATATGCCAGTTCTTTTTCTGGAAACGGGTAAACACTATGCTGAAACACTGACCTACCAACGTCAGCTCGCGCGTGACTTAGGTCTGCGTGATCTGAGGTTGATCCGGCCAGATGCGGAAGCTCTAAAAACGCAAGATCCCTATGGTGCGCTTCACAGCTTTGACACCAAAGCCTGTTGCGCATTGCGCAAAGTTGCCCCCCTCCAAAGCGCGCTGCAAGGCTTTGATGGCTGGATTACAGGTCGCAAGCGCTATCAGGGCGGTATTCGTAAGACCCTCGGCGTATTTGAAGGGGATGAAGCCACCGGAAAGCTCAAGATCAATCCTTTGGCACATTGGAGCCTGGAGGACATGCGCGCCTATGCGCAAAGCCATGCGCTACCGCCGCATCCGCTTTTGGAACAAGGATATCTGTCCATAGGATGCGCCCCATGCAC
>JAHEGL010000330.1 GCA_024645145.1 Planktotalea sp. | reverse complement strand
GACGCGGCAGGCGGTCAAGCGCAGATTACAGATGGCTCTCATCTTTTGGTTTTTGCTGCGTGGGACAATTACACAGCCGATCGTATCGACGAAGTGGTTGATCTCAACGTTAAGGCGCGCGGCGATTTGCCGATGTTGCACGCGTATTTTGACAATCTAAAGAATAACTATGTGCCGCGCGATGCGACGGTGAATTATGCACATGCCGCTCGCCAAGCCTATATTGCCCTTGGAATTGCGCTGGTCGCTGCGGCAGAACAAGAAGTCGACAGCACCCCGATGGAAGGTTTTGACCCAAGCAAAGTTGATGAAATTTTGGATTTGAAATCGCGGGGTTTGCGGTCAGTCGTGTTATTGCCTCTGGGCTACCGTGACCCGACTGGCGATTGGTTGTTGCCGATGGGCAAAGTGCGCAAGCCACTTGAAACAATCGTAACGCAGGTCGATTAATCTTTGCAGGGTCTAGTGTGCTTAGACTGCTGCCGAAAGACTTGAAGATAACGCAAAGCGGTCATTGGCCGCTTTGCGGAAAACAAGCGCATTTGGTTCATCCACACATCGAAAAACCGCAGTTTTCGCGGGAACCGCTCTGCGCGCGCATTTTGTTCCTATCGACTGTTTGAGGACCAAACGTCGCTGCAAAGCAGAAAAAATGCAACAAGATCGTAGGGGTGCATTGCCAAGGCTTTCGAACAGCCCATAACTCATGCTGCTATGTGCGTTCTTGCGAGCAAATCTTTCGCGCTAGCCTTCCTACCCCCTCACGGCTAAAACGCCTTAAAGGAGACAGACATGAGCAAGATTAGACCACAGCCCGGCATACTCGATATCGCGCTATACCAAGGCGGTGCGGCCCATGTTGAAGGCGTGAGCAATGTTGTGAAGCTGTCCTCGAATGAGAACCCTTTTGGACCATCCCTCGCAGCCATAAAAGCTTATGAAGCTGGAGCGCGCTTTTTGCATCGCTATCCATCTTCTGATCACAGTGAACTGCGCGCAGCTATTGCGTCGGTCTATGATTTAGATCCAGAACGTATCATTTGTGGTGCCGGTTCGGATGAGATCATTGCATTCTTGTGTCAGGCCTATGCAGGCAAAGGGGATGAAGTCATTCACACAGAACACGGCTTTGCAATGTATGCGATTTCTGCGCGTGTCGCTGGGGCGAAACCTGTTGAAGTGAAGGAGCAAAGCCGCGTCACAGATGTTGATGCGATCCTTGCGGCCTGTACGAAGAAAACAAAACTTGTCTTCATCGCCAACCCGAACAATCCGACAGGCACTATGATTTCCTTGTCAGAGGTTGAGCGCTTGGCGGAAGGGCTGCCCGAGCAAGCGATTTTGGTGCTCGACGGAGCCTATGCCGAATATGTCGAAGAATATGATGGTGGCGCGGCTTTGGTAGAAGCGCGCGACAACGTTGTTATGACGCGCACATTTTCCAAGATTTACGGCCTAGGCGCTTTGCGGGTTGGTTGGGGATACGCGCCCAAGGCGATCATTGATGTGCTGAACCGTGTCCGTGGCCCATTTAATCTTAGCGATGCTGGTTTGCGTGCTGCTTTAGCCGCGATGCAGGACCAAGCTTACGTTAATCAGTGCCGCGAGGCGAATGCGAACTGGCGTGATTGGCTTTCACACGCTTTGGCGGCGCATGGTGTGCTTTCTGATGTAAGCCTCGCTAACTTTATTCTCGCACGGTTTGGCAGTGATGAGGAAGCCGGTGAGTGCGATGAATACCTTAAAAGCCAAGGTCTGATTGTGCGACGTGTTACGGGTTATAAGCTTCCGAACGCCTTGCGCATTACTGTGGGTGATGAAGCGTCTTGTCGTCAGGTTGCGCATGCGGTTGGCCAGTTCAAAGGCGGCGCGCGATGAGCCAGATTTACGAACGCGTTGCACTGATTGGTCTCGGGCTGATTGCGTCCTCACTATATTGGGCTTTCAAACGCGATGGTTTGGTTGGCGAAGTGACGGGCTATGCGCGCTCAAGTGAAACACGTGAAATCGCGCGAGAAATAGGCCTGTGTGATCGCATTTGCGACAGTGCTGCGGAAGCCGTTGCAGATGCTGATCTTGTAGTCCTTTGCGTGCCTGTTGGTGCGATGGACGCAGTCGCGCGCGAGATTGCACCGGCTTTGAAGGCTGGAGCGACGGTGACGGACGTTGGCTCGGTCAAACGAGCTGTCATTGCTGCGGTGCAGCCGCATTTGCCTGACACTGTGCATTTTGTACCTTCACATCCGCTTGCGGGCACCGAGCATTCAGGTCCGCGTTCGGGCTTTGCTGAATTGTTTGAAGAGCGCTGGTTTTTGATCGTACCCGTTGAGGGCAGTGATGTTGCAGCGGTTGATCAGCTTGAAATGCTATGGAAAGCGATTGGATCTAGGACTGCACGTATGGATGCAGATCATCATGATCGCGTTCTGGCGGTCACCTCTCACGCGCCGCATCTTATTGCTTATACGATGGTGGGGGTTGCGGATGATTTAAGTCGCGTGACCGATAGCGAAGTGATCAATTATTCAGCGGCGGGTTTTCGCGACTTTACGCGTATCGCCGCGTCTGACCCTACCATGTGGCGCGATGTTTTCCTAAACAACAAAGACGCGACGCTGGAAATTTTGGGGCGCTTTACAGAAGAGCTTTTTGCTTTACAGCGCGCCATTCGCACGGAGGACGGAGATATGTTGCACGACTATTTCACGCGCACACGTGCGATCCGGCGTGGCATTGTTGAAGCGGGGCAGGATACTGATGCTCCTGATTTTGGGCGAACGAAAACATGAAAAACGTGCTCGCTGCGATTTTGATTGGCTGTTTAGCAATGCCAGCAGCTGCGATTGCCCCCGATATTTCAACGCGCCCGCTTGCTAGGGGGCAAGAGCCTGCACAAGTTTTGACGCGACCGAAGCTGCGCCCAGAAGCGAAAGCGTTGTTAGCTGTCGAGGCAGTTTTGCCGAGTCGCCCAAAGTTGCGCCCTGCATCCGCACAGGAAAAGGCAATGGGTACTGGTGCTCAAGTCATTCTTGCCTCTGCTGCTGTTGGGCTGCCGCAATCACTTCACCCAGTGACGCGCCCAAAGGGTTTGGCAGAGAAGGTCATGGGCCAACGCCGCAAAGCCAAGCGTGAACTTGCCCGAGGTGCCGTGTGTGGTGATCCCGCTATTCAAGGGGATGCGGTTGGCGCTGTGCCGGGTCGTATTCGTGGATGTGGCGTTCAGAACGCAGTGAAGGTGCGATCTGTTTCAGGCGTTGTCTTGAGTCAATCATCAGTGATGGATTGTGGCACGGCAAAAGCATTGAAAACCTGGATTGATAAGGGTGTGAAACCCGCACTTGGCAATCGCGGGGGGGGGGGCGTAAAGTCCTTGC
>JAHEGL010000306.1 GCA_024645145.1 Planktotalea sp. | reverse complement strand
GACGTTGTCTATGACCCTGTCGGTGGTGATCTTTTCAAAGCCGCCTTTCGCGCCTGCAATCCAGAGGCCCGCATTCTAACCATCGGGTTTGCAAGCGGTGAGGTTCCCAAAATCCCCGCGAACCATTTGTTGGTGAAGAACATTGATGTTTTGGGGTTTTACTGGGGCGGTTATCTGAAATTCAAACCCGAGGTCGTCACAGACAGCCTGCGCGCGCTTTTTGATTGGTATGAGCAAGGCAAATTGCAGCCCCATGTCAGCCATGTTCTTCCATTTGAACAAGTGGCTGAGGGCATGGAACTTTTGCGCACGCGCAAATCAACGGGCAAAGTGGTGATTGAAATCGCACCCGAGTAAAAAATACGAAGCTTCTCAACACTCTGCTCTATAGTTCCACGGCAAACCCTTGGATGTTCCTAATGATCAAAATCTATGGGCAGAAAAATGCGTCTCGCCTGTAGTTGGTTGTGTGGGCCATCAACACACTTGGCATTGAAAGTGAGCGTTTGGATTTTGGTCATGGCTTGACCGCGAACATTTTAGCTTTGTCGGAATTGCTTGCGGCCACATATTCCATAGATATCATATCCTTGAGTGGGGCAGACCAAAGATCGACAATCTCAAAACCATACCCCACTTGGCTCCAAACCCGCATTACACGGCGTACAACGCTCCTACCCGACTTCGCGCAACACATTCGCATTGACCCGCCCACCGCTTTTCAAATCGCTATATCCTTGACGCAAAAGCTCTGCCAAGGCGCTGACCACTTGCGATTGCGCCTGCTCGGCACCGTACATATTGATAAGCGATTCCGGCATCTCCGGAAGCGTGCCGCCGTGCTGGATAGGCACCATATGTGGCGGCTCGGTTCCTTCAATCACGACGCAAACAGCAAGGTCCGCACCAATTGTGGCTTCGATCGTGCGATCAGAATCGGTTTCAGTTGCCATTTCCCACGCGATTCCCGCGCGATCCAGCGCCTTTTGCGCCAAAGGTCGAAACATACAATGACGGCTAAAGCCCAGCTTCAAAGGACGGTGACGCCAGACATTGCCGTTCTCTGCTCCGGTCCAGCTTAAGCGCGCTTTGCTAAGGGTTTCGCCTTGTGGCAACAAACCCTCCTCAGTGGTCAGGATCAGATCATATTCGCCCCGTGCCAACCCCTCTTGCAGTTGGAGTGAAAAAGACGCGTTCAGGTTTACATGCACCCGCGGAAATTGCGCGCGAAACTGCTGAAGCACTTTAGAAACAACAGGGTAGACAATTTCATGCGGCACGCCGAGCGACACCTCGCCCTCAAAACCTTTGTCTGTCAGTTTGGTCATAATCTCATCATTCAACGCAATCATCTTACTCGCGTAGGTCAATAATTGCTCACCTGCGGGACTCAAAACTACTTGTCGTCCGGCGCGCTCCAATAGCTTGAGATCAAGGTTCTCTTCCAAACGTTTGATCTGCATCGAGACCGCCGATTGCGTGAGATTGAGCAAACCCGCAGCGCGCGTCACACCACCTGTTTCAGCAATTGCTACGAACGAACGAAGCGCAGTGATATCGAGATTTCGCATATATCAATTTTCGTGATGTTTGACGTCAAAATTATTCGTTATGCAAATCAACCACAACATGACACATACATCAACATAAAGAATTGATCATCGCCAACTCATCACAAACGAAAGAGGTATCCACATGTCACAGTATCATGTTCTCCCACACTCAAACGCTCTAGCCTCTGGACTCTCCCTGCAGACGCCCGCGCTTTTCGCGCAAATGCGCGTCGCACTCGTTGTGGCACGCACGCGCCGCGGATTGTCCAAGATGGATGACAACGCGCTGGCGGATCTCGGCCTGACGGCTGATCAAGCGGCTGTAGAAGCATCACGTTTGTTTTGGGACATTGCCCCGCAGTGCAAAAACTAACCCTAAAAACAATCTGTTACAGAAGCAGTGAGGCCAATATTAACCTATCTGAGTGAAAGCGTCCGATTTTCGGGCGCTTTTGCAATTTAAACACTTGAAATAGACACTCAGCACTCCGATATTCCGTACAAGTCCACCACGATGGTGGATTAGCTTAATAATGGAGAATATTCATGGCTGAATATGGTACAATTCGCAGCGGCGTTGGAAGTGCAGCCGCGAATATCGACGCGGGCCTGCGCGCGCACATGAACAAAGTCTACGGCACAATGTCCGTGGGTATGTTCATCACGTTTTTGGCGGCATGGGCGATTGCCGGTCTCGCTGTCACCACGGACCCATCCCAAGCCGTCGCGCAAATCGGCGCTGACAAGTATCTGACGGGCCTCGGCTCCGCTCTCTACATGTCCCCATTGAAGTGGGTTGTGATGTTCGCACCACTCGCATTTGTGTTTGGTCTTGGCGCAGCGATCAATAAAGTGTCCGCAGCAACTGCACAGACACTGTTCTATGTGTTCGCAGCTGTCATGGGCGTGTCGATCTCTTCGATCTTCTTGGTCTTCACAGGCTATTCGATCATGCAGATCTTCCTGATCACATCCATCGCATTCGCAGGTCTGTCCCTCTGGGGCTATACCACGCAGAAAGACATCTCCGGTTGGGGTAGCTTCTTGATTATGGGTGTTATTGGCCTGATCGTTGCGTCCATCGTAAACATCTGGCTCGCGTCTCCTGCGATCATGTTCGCGATCTCTGCAATCGGTGTTCTGATCTTTGCTGGCCTGACAGCTTATGACACCCAGCGCATCAAGAACGAGTACGTGGCACATGCACACCACGGCGACACAGAATGGTTGGGCAAGTCCGCAATCATGGGTGCGTTGAGCCTGTACCTGAACTTCATCAACATGTTCATGATGCTGCTTCAGTTGTTCGGCAACCGCGAGTAATTCGCACTCAGAGCGTTAAGAGTTCAAGAGCCGGCCCGTATTGTAGGGCCGGTTTATTTTTTGACGAAACGCGCGCCATAGCTCAATGGGTCAGCATCGCTCCAACCCACATTGCGAAAATTGCGACCCACGCAGTCAGCGAAAAAATAGCTCCGCCCGACATACCAGCACCGACCGCGCATCCCCCCGCGAGCATACTGCCGAAGCCCATAAGGGACGCACCGACAAGATACCGCTCCATAGGTGTGTCAGGAACAAAGCGTTCCAATTTAGCTTCTTGGCTCACGAGCGCCATGATACCCGCACCAACGAATACCCCTGAAACAAGGCCGATACCGAAACCCAAAGGTACATCTGGCGCATTGATCAAAGCCATTAACGTGTCTGCTGACGGTCCTGTGAACGTTACGGATGAGATTGCGACCACGTCGCGTGAAGACTGCGAAATGAGATAGGTCAAAAGCCAGCCAAAGCCGACAACACAACCAACACCGGCGGCTGCCAGCGCATGACTGAT
>JAHEGL010000303.1 GCA_024645145.1 Planktotalea sp. | reverse complement strand
GGATTTCGTGCTTTGGAAACCCTCTGATGCAGACACGCCGGGCTGGGATAGCCCATGGGGCAAGGGGCGTCCGGGTTGGCATATTGAATGCTCTGCCATGGCGCATGAATTGCTTGGTGAGAGTTTTGATATTCACGGGGGCGGCAATGATTTGATGTTCCCGCATCATGAAAATGAGATTGCTCAGTCTAAATGCGCTGGCCACGATTTTGCGAACATTTGGATGCACAACGAGATGTTGCAGGTCGAGGGCAAGAAGATGTCCAAGTCCTTGGGCAACTTCTTCACCGTGCGCGATTTGCTCGAACAAGGCGTGCCGGGGGAAGTGATCCGTTTTGTGATGCTAAGCACGCATTATCGCAAGCCGATGGATTGGACAGAAGATAAACGGAAACAAGCGAGCGTGACTTTAGAGAAATGGTATGTTGCGCTTTATGATCTTGGCTTTGAAGGGGCAGCGATAAGAGATTTGTATGTCGCAGCTGGAACTTGGCGACCAGACGAGGCGTTAGTTGAATTTCTTCTGACTGATCTAAACACATCTGGTGCTTTGACTAAGCTTAACGAGCTATTCTCAAATATCGTTTGCGGTTCTCCGAGAAGCGCAGTCTCATTTGTCGCGAGTTTGGAGCTTATAGGGCTGTGGTCGCCTGGGAAAAATCTACGGGCTTATTTGCAATTGGATGATTCTTTGGATCTCTCTCAATATGAAGATGCGTTGCAAGAAGCGAGGACAAAAGCGATGCAGACAAATGACTTTGCCAGAGTAGATGAATTGAAGGCTATCTTGGTTTCTGCTGGTATCGAGATTCGAATGAATAAAGAAGGGGTGACCCTCCTAGCGCTACAAAACTTAGACGCTTCAAAACTAAAAGGCCTCTTATGACCCTATTCCAAACAAAGGGCAGCCCGCGATCTAGGGTGGGGGTGAAGCCCCCTCCCGTTGGGGAGGTCGGGGGCTGTTCGTGCCAAAAGCACGGACGTAAAGAAAGGGCAGTTCGATGAAAGAACGCCTCTACCTCTACGACACAACTTTGCGCGACGGGCAGCAAACCCAAGGTGTGCAGTTCTCCACGCAGGAGAAAATCCAGATCGCAGATATGCTCGATCAACTTGGCCTCGACTACATCGAGGGCGGCTGGCCGGGTGCGAACCCAACAGACAGCGAGTTCTTTGATAAGGCGCCAAAGACTTGCGCTAAAATGACCGCGTTCGGGATGACCAAACGCTCGGGACGCTCCGCCGAAAATGACGATGTGCTGGCGCAAGTCATGCAAGCCGAAACAGGCGCGGTCTGTCTCGTTGGCAAAGCGTCAGCTTTTCACGTATCTGACGCGCTTGGAATCAGCAAAGCGGAAAACACTGCCAATATCGCCGCTTCTTTCTCGCATATCGTAGGTGAAGGTCGTGAAGCGCTGTTTGATGCGGAGCACTTCTTTGATGGCTACAAAGCCGATCCTGATTATGCGCTTGAAACGCTGCATGCCGCCATCGAAGCAGGGGCGCGTTGGGTTGTGCTGTGTGACACCAATGGCGGTACTTTACCCAATGAAATCAATGCGATCACCAAAGCGGTGATTGCGTCAGGGATCAGCGGCGACAACATTGGCATCCATACCCATGATGATACGGCGAATGCGGTGGCCTGTTCGCTAGCGGCTATTGATGCGGGTGCGCGCCAGGTTCAAGGAACGCTAAATGGCTTGGGGGAGCGTTGCGGCAACGCCAATCTGACAACCCTCATTCCTATCTTGCTGCTCAAAGAACCCTACGCAAGCGCGTTTGAAACAGGTGTGCCACTGGAAAACTTGCAAACGCTCACCCATATTTCGCGCACGCTGGACGATATCCTTAACCGCGTGCCATTGCGCCAAGCGCCATTTGTCGGCTCGTCTGCGTTTGCACATAAAGCGGGGCTTCATGCCTCGGCGATCCTGAAAAACCCAAGCACATATGAGCATATCGAGCCTGAAATTGTCGGCAACGCGCGCGTCATTCCTATGTCGAACCAAGCAGGGCAATCAAATCTGCGTCAACGTCTTTCGGATGCAGGGCTTAGTGTTGCCAAAGGGGATCCAGCGCTTGGCTTTTTGCTTGATGAGATCAAAGAGCGCGAGGCGCAGGGGTATTCTTACGACACCGCGCAAGCAAGCTTTGAGCTGCTCGCGCGCAGAGCGCTGGGTCAGCTTCCGACATTTTTCGAGGTCAAACGCTACAAAGTGACCGTTGAGCGACGTAAGAACAAATATGACAAGATGATTTCGCTCTCTGAGGCCGTCGTCGTGCTGAAAGTTGACGGTGAAAAGAAGCTTTCTGTCAGCGAGTCTATGGATGAAACCGGCTCTGACAGAGGTCCTGTGAACGCATTGTCCAAAGCTTTGGCAAAGGATTTGGGGCAATACCAAGAGATGATCGACGATATGCGCCTTGTCGATTTTAAGGTGCGCATTACCCAAGGCGGCACTGAAGCGGTCACTCGCGTGATCATAGACAGCGCAGATTCTAAAGGAAATCGTTGGAGCACAGTGGGGGCGTCGCCCAACATTGTGGATGCGAGTTTCGAGGCGCTTCTGGATGCGATCCAGTGGAAACTCATTCGCGATACGAAAGAAAGCTACTTAAAGTAACCTTGACGTTACATGTCACCTTAGCTACTCATGTCACCCCTAGGCTGCATGAAAGAAGCAAAGATGTCTTGGATCATTTTAGCAATTTCTGGCGGTCTTGAAGTCGTCTGGGCCTCCGCGCTGAAAGCGTCGGACGTGTACAGCAAGCCGCTCTATAGCGTGATCGTCGCGGTCGTGGCCTTCGCGAGCTTTTGGCTGCTGGCCTATGCGATGAAGTCTTTGCCACTTGGCACGGCATACCCTGTATGGGTGGGCATTGGCGCTGTTGGCTCTTTTATCATTGGCATCGTTGCCTTTGGCGAAGCGGCCAGTCCTTTACGCCTTGCCAGTGCCGCTTTGATCGTGATCGGCATTGCTGGTCTCAAGCTGGGGGAGGGATAAGTGATGACTGCTGATACGCTTGCGCGTTTGCGCATCACCGTTTTCGCCCTCGCAGGGCTTACATGTCTCTCTTATGGGTTGCTCGCCTTGATCGGTGACACGGCACGGCCATTTTCACCGTGGTTGCCTGGCGCATCTAGTTATGCCGCTGGAGTTGTTATGTGGGTGTCATCCGCGGTTGCGGGCGGGCGCGCAGCAGGTATCGCGCATGACGAATTGTTTTGGGTGGAGTGGGGGCACGCGGTCAAGTTCTCTTACTGGTTTGCCATCGCAATGTATCCGCTGTTTGGCATTCTTATGGCGCTCGATCTGGTCAGTATAAGCACATCCCTTGCGGCAATGGGCACGGCCAGTGGCGCAGCCCCTTTACTCACCTTTTGCCTCATC
>JAHEGL010000298.1 GCA_024645145.1 Planktotalea sp. | reverse complement strand
TGGCGGCACCAGACCCAATTTTACTGACCGAACTTTCAACAGGTGCAAAGCTTTGTTTTGCGGCAGCAACAATATTGGGGCGCTTGGAAACCCTTGCGATCATCGCTCTTTTGACACCAGGGCTTTGGCGACGATAACGCACAAAGACAGATAATCTGGTTTGGTACAAAAAAGCGCTGGAAAATCCGCGCCCAAGACGACATACTTTTTGTTATTATGGATAGCGCGATCGTATCGTGCTTATTGCTGCGCCCAAAAATAATAACGCAAGAATAAAGGCATGCCCCAATGGCCACTGATAGACAAAACCTGCAAGACGCATTTCTCAATCATGTTCGCAAAACCAAAATTCCCGTCACCGTTTTCTTGATCAATGGTGTGAAGCTTCAGGGTGTGATCACGTGGTTTGACAACTTTTGTGTTCTTTTGCGCCGCGATGGACAGTCTCAGTTGGTTTATAAGCATGCGATTTCTACGATTATGCCAAGCCAGCCAATCTCTCTTTATGAGGGTGAAGACGCAAACTGATGGGGCATGATCCGTCGGTGACCCGTACGTGGGTCCTGCATCCTGATATCAAAAGTAACAATGATCGGCGTTTGCCTGAACCTGCTTTGGCAGAGGCGGTTGCCTTGGCTGAAGCCTTGCCCGGACTTGAAGTTTTTGGCGAGACGATTGTGCGTCTGCCCAAAGCCCACTCAGGCATGCTGTTTGGCAAAGGCAAGATCGAAGAGCTGCACAATGTCTTTGAGGAGAGCGAGATAGACCTCGTCTTGATCGATGGTCCTGTAACGCCCGTACAGCAACGCAACTTGGAAAAGGCGTGGGGTGTTAAACTTCTGGATCGCACGGGTCTGATCCTTGAGATCTTCTCTGATCGCGCGCGTACCAGTGAAGGCGTGTTGCAAGTTGAAATGGCGGCATTGAGCTATCAAAGGACCCGTTTGGTGCGGGCTTGGACCCACTTGGAACGCCAGCGTGGTGGACTTGGCTTTGTCGGCGGTCCGGGCGAAACACAAATCGAATCTGATCGCCGCGCGATTGATGATCAATTGGTGCGTTTGCGTCGCAAGCTTGCGAAAGTCGTCAAAACCCGCGCTCTGCACCGTGAAGCGCGCGCAAAAGTGCCGTTCCCCATTGTAGCTCTTGTTGGCTACACAAACGCCGGCAAGTCGACGTTGTTCAACAAACTGACTGGCGCGCAGGTCTTCGCAAAAGATATGCTGTTCGCAACGCTTGATCCAACCATGCGCGCAGTCGAATTGCCCGATGGGCCGCAGGTTATTCTTTCGGACACCGTCGGTTTCATTTCTGATCTACCCACAGAGCTTGTGGCGTCGTTTCGCGCGACACTGGAAGAAGTGTTGGCGGCGGATCTTATTGTGCATGTGCGTGATATCTCGCACGAAGGTAGTGAAGAACAAGCAACAGATGTGCGCAGTATTCTGTCCTCGCTCGGGGTTGGTGAAAACGCCAAGCAGATCGAGGTTTGGAACAAAATCGACCTGTTAGAACCCGAAGATCACGATGCTGTTTTGGCACGTGCAGCGCGCCATGAAGAGGTTATAGCGACGTCATCCGTGACCGGATTTGGCTTGAGTGACTTCGTGCAAGCTGTTGAATTTGCTCTAGAAGGTGAGATCATCGAAGAGAAGATAGTGCTGCCGTATTCAGACGGTCGCAAGCGCGCGTGGTTGTTTGAACGTTCTCTTGTTGAAGCAGAGCGGCAGGGCGAAACTGGGTTTGAGCTGGACCTGCGTTGGAAAGCCAAAGACCGCGCGCAGTTCGACTCGCTTTAAGAAACCCGCGACATCGAAGACGCGTTTAGTCTTCGCTTGGTGTAAGCGTCGTGATGCCAACAGCTGCGGCGCGCGCTAGCCCTTCATCGAGCGACATTGGAATATATTCACCGCGCCGCCAAAGTGCGCCAAGATCATCATAGTGACGCGAAAATAAATGGCCTGACTGACCTGTCGAAATCACAAAAAGGGAACTGTCTGGATCAGCGAAGTCGTAGACGCCGCGATAGCCCGCGCCATGGACATTCAAGAACGCATCAGGACCCAAACCACCCTGTGTCCGCCCCCGCATCAACGTATTGTCGCCACCAGACGTCGATTGGCGAATATTCACGAAATAACGCAGTACAGGCACATCGCCGAGCACTGCGTGATCATGGGTCGCCTGATGCGCATCGCCCCAACGCAGGGACGCCAGATCAGTGGTGTAGTTTTCCTCCAGCCACAAAATCGCTGCATCAAGCGAGATACGCGACACATCGGTGCAGGTTTCCTTTGGTGAGGATTGCAAAATATCACACCACTCGGACGCCCCATCAATATTGCGAAACACCCGTTCGATAAAAAGCGGTTCAACATGTTTGAATTCGGTGGCCAACGGACCCAACTCATCTTTTATGAGCCGGTCTTGAAGGGCGCGCAGCCAAGCGGAATAGATCAAAGGCTCTGGCAGGTGTTCATTCATTTCGCCGTTCCAGTTGCCAAGCAACTCAAGAGCAATCTGGCGTTTGCGCTCTGGTGTGCCGTTGGGGGCAGGTTCACCCGTAAACCACAGGTCCGCGCCAATAAGCGGCAGCAAAGTCCGCGCAGTAAAGCTGACTGTATCTAGCTGGGCCTCAACGAAGCTATCACGCGTATGCACTTGGCGGGTCTGCATTAGCCGTTGCCAGCGTTGCACACGTTGGCTGTCGCCCCATTCATAGCTCACATGGACGGGAAAAGGGCGTTGAACGATCTTGTTGTTTGTGTTGCCTAAGATGCCGCCAACGGGTTCGATAAATTCTGGATTGGTCGCAATGGGAAACACGCCACTCCAGCGGTTTTCTGCGATCCAACCGGGGCTGGGCATGCGTCCTTTGCTTTGATGGTTTACGTCACGCTCAGGCATCGCACCTATAAGCTTCAACGCGACTTTTTCTTTATCCACGAGGATCAGATTCTGCGAAGGCGCAATATAGCTTTGTGCGCTGATCAGGGCGCTTAGAACATCCGCAGCTTGCATGATTCCAATCGCAGCACTGAGCGACGTATCGCGCGGACTGAGCGCCGTCCATGAGAGCGCCGCGACATGTCCTTGCGGTGTGATAGACGCCAGCGAAAAGTCAGAACCCGGCAGCACAGGGCCATTGTCCGTCCAACGTAGGGTTAGCGTGACGGGTTCATCGTCTTTGATATTGATGATCGACTTGCGCGTCTCAAACGGCTTGAACCCGTCTGGCGTGCGATATTCTTCAGGGTTTTCGGGATTAAGTTGTTCAATAAACAGGTCCTGATCATCGAGATAGGATGATGTGATGCCCCAGCCGATCGTAGCGCTGCGTCCCGCAAGAACGACAGGAATCCCTGGAATTGTGCCACCAATCACCCCGCCAGCTTCCAAC
>JAHEGL010000288.1 GCA_024645145.1 Planktotalea sp. | reverse complement strand
CACATCAGGCCTCACGAAGAGACAGGGTACCAGGTTGTATAATGCAAAATGGGAATGACTTGAATTATTGCTTAGCGTTGGCCGAATACGGAACCATGGGCAAAGCCGCAAAAGCGTTACGTACCAATGCAACGACTGTGTCACTTCATATTCAAAGCGTATCTGAAAGATACAACCAACCCATCTTCACAAAAGAAAGTCAGGAGTGGCGACCAACTGCTTTAGTCAAGAATTGGTTGAGATCACACAGGGCATTAAAGAAGACATTGATAGCATTGAACCCAATGTTGCAACGAATGCGCAAGGCAAGCTGCGTGTTTTTTGTGAGATACGCGTCATGCAGGGTTTTTTAGCCCCTCATTGGTCTGCGCTGCTAAGCCAGAATCCTGATATTAACCTGCATCTTACCCTCACTCCCGCGTCGCTCGCATATGGTGAAGTTGATATGGCCTTCACCTGAAGGGAACCGACTGAGGGGCGTTTAGTGCGAAAAAGGATTACAAGAACAGAGTACGGCATTTTCGCGCGAACAGACTTTTTGTCAAACCTGCAAGGCTGGGTGGAGCTTATTGATGAAGCGGGCGGCAAAATGGATCAAAGCTATCTGCAAAACCACTTTGACCAACCCGCAAGACTTGCTTTGCAGGAACTGAATACTGCTTTGAACACAATAAAAGAGCTTCCGTATATGGTGATGCTGCCACGCTCGCTGGCAGCGCAACACCCTGAGCTTAGCGAAGTGCCAAACTCACCTGTATCTTACGATGATGTATGGCTATCCATTCATGAATCTCGGCGAAACGAACAGCTTATTAGAAGCATTTTCAATTGGTTAGGTGACATTCCTAAGAGTTAACAATTTTGCAGTACCACCTATGCAATCTTTTCTATTACGTGTTTAGACAAAAAATCTATCTTAAGATTATGATAAAGGAGGCAAAAGTATGAATTCGAACACAGAATATCTAACCTTCGCGTTGCGGTTTGTCGCGGTCCTTCATTTAGTGGCGTTAAGTGTTTTCATGTTGTTTTGTAACACTAATGATTATGGAATCGGCACGATGCAAATTATGATCGCATTCTTTCTCGCCACATGTTCAGTTTGGCTTGTATATCTATCAGTCTGTGTAAGCTCTTCCGAACAGCAGAGTCCACCAAGCCAAAGTCGCTTTTAATCTACTAACAGTGAACTTTGATCTTTGGATCATCCAACCTTTTTCATCAAATTCAGCGGTGTCGTCGCTCAACAAAACAGACAATTATAGTTGAACGACGTCGTAAATCTGAAAATATTGTAGTGTGGGCGCTCTTCAGCGCTCGCTTTTTTCTTCAAAGCAGAAGTTCGGAAAACTTGGTTTGAAGATATGTCAAAAGCGGTCCTTCTGAGGGCTCGTTGCCAGAGCACGCATGTGCGATCGTTGCGCGTGGTTCACGTAGCCCACCATGGCGTTGCAATGCCTCGTTAAGCCATTCTGTCGCTGGTGTTGGGTCACCTTTCGCGAGTGCGTCGTCCAGATCGGGCAAATCCGCGCGCATCGCTTCATTCAAGCAGCCAGCGTAGACATTGCCCAGACTGTAGGTCGCAAAGTAGCCAAACAGGCCGACCGACCAATGAACATCCTGAAGGACGCCGTTTGAGGGTTTATCGACGGCAAAACCAAAGTCAGACGCAAAGCGATCATTCCAAGCCCCCTCAAGATCATCAACAGAAAGATCACCCGAGATCAAAGCCCGCTCAAGATCAAAGCGCAAAAGAACATGTAGATTGTACTGGACCTCATCCGCTTCGGTGCGAATGAAGCCTTTGCGCAGTTTGTTCACCGTGCGGTAGAAGGTGACTTCGTCAGCAACCCCGAAATCACCAAAGGTGTCGCGCATTTGGCCATAGAGCCACCCACAGAACGGCCTTGAACGCCCCAGCTGGTTTTCATAAATGCGGCTTTGGCTTTCGTGAACGCCCATGGAGACGCCATTCCCTAGCGGAGTGAGTAAATAGTCTTTGTGGATGCCCTGCTCGTAGCAAGCGTGGCCAACTTCGTGGATTGTTGAGTACAGACAGTTGAACGGGTCACGCGGACTGGTGCGTGTTGTAATGCGCACATCCAGACCTGAGCCCGATGAAAACGGATGCACCGCTTTGTCGACGCGGCCATGGCTCATGTCATAGCCGAATACTTTGGCAAGATTGCGGGTCAGCTTCATCTGCTTGCCTTCATCAAACTCAAAGTTCAGGTCGGCTGGCTGCTCACAGTCCATCACCACATCTCTAAGCTGGGTTAAGCGGGGACGCAAAGCTGCAAACATTGCACTCAAGCTCTCAGCGCTGGCACCCGGTTCATAGTCTTGAAGCATCGCATCATAAACGTCACCGCATGCAGCAAGCGCTTCCCCTTCTTCGCGCTTTAGTGCGACGACCTCTTTCAAGGTCGGCAAAAACGCTGACACATCCTCATCTGCGCGCGCTTGCGCCCAGATGCCTTGGCTTGTCGAGGTTAGTTTTGCCAAACGCTGCGCCAAATCGGCAGGAACTTTTGATGCACGTTCATAAGAGCGCGTGATCAAGCGCAGTTGCGCTTTACCTGGCTCATCGGGGGCATGCGCCTCTGACAGCCATTCACCAATGCGCTGATCGGTGCGGCGTGCATGCAGCACCCCTTCGAGGGCGGCCATTTCTTCAGACCGTTGCGGAGCAGCGCCGCGAGGCATCATGGTTTCTTGATCCCACCCCAAACGACCCATCACCTGACCCAGTGCTTCGGTTTCTTTTTGAAAGGCCATTAGATCATCAAATGCACTCATTATGCTGCTCCTCGCAGTGTGTCAGGGGGCGGATAGCCCGCATAGAAACGCGCGCGCAGGATCAAAACCCAAAGCGCAATTGCACCAAATTGGTGAATGATCGCGATTTCGAGCGGAGCTCCGTAGATCACGGTAAAGATGCCTAGGATCATCTGCAACGTCATCATTGCAAGAACCACTGTAAAGGCACCGCGTGTTCCCGAATGAGGCGAACGTTTCGCTTGACGCCAAAGGATGATGCCAAAGACAAACAAGGCATAGCCAGCAATCCGGTGCATGAACTGAACCAGCCCTGCATTTTCAAAGAAATTGCGCCAAATAGGGTCTAAATCAAACGGAAAAGGCGGCATGAGACCACCTGCCATTAAAGGCCAGTCTGTGTAGGTGCGCCCTGCATCAATACCTGCAACCAACGCGCCAAGCAGAATCTGGAAAAATGCGAGACCTGTCAGCCATGTTGCAGCGGTGAACAGACGCTGTTCGCGGTGGCGACGGCATTGCATCAGCTGGCGCTCTTCACATTTCAGCTCAAACACAAACCACGCTATGAAGCCAAGGATCACAAACGCAAGCCCGAGATGTTTGGCGAGGCGATAGGATGCAACATCGAGCAT
>JAHEGL010000284.1 GCA_024645145.1 Planktotalea sp. | reverse complement strand
GCACACCGATGCCAAGCAAACGGCCCGTCCAACCCGTGGGGATATTACGCGTCAAAAGGAAGCCAAAGAAGCCAAGCGCCCAGACAAGGCCAATCACGCGACCAAGTTGACGGTGGCCCCACTCCCACCAATAGATGAATTGAAATTCCGCGAGTGACATGCCTTTGTTTTGCAACTGATATTCGGGGATTTCACGATACTTATCGAACTCAACTTGCCATTCAGTCGCGCTCATCGGGGGCATGGCCCCTGTTACCGGCTTCCACTCTGTGATCGACAGGCCGCTATCTGTGAGACGGGTCAAACCACCCACCAAGATCATGACGGCCACCAAAGCAAAGAGAACAATCAGCCAGATGCGAATGCCACGTCGCGCACCGCGCTTGCCAGCATCAATTACGCCCGTGACTGGTGCCGCTTTTTCAACCGTACCGACATCTTCGAAAATACTACGTTTGGTGCTCATGATCTGCCTCTTTGAATGTCAGATTATTTGACCAAATGTTAGGCCGCGCGCCCTGCCCCTTCAAGGGTCGCTCGGGAATTGTTTAACCTTTATCCTTCCAGCGTACCATTTGCCGCAGCACGCCATGCAACATCTGCACGTCTGCCTTCGTCAAAGGCATACGCGACCACATGTTGCGCAGGTTTACCTTCATGCTGTCGACCTTTTCTGGCGGATAGAAAAAGCCAGCCTCATCAAGGCGATCTTCGTAGTGCTTGGCCAGCGCTTCGCTTTCGCCTTGTGATGCCCAAACCGTCTTTGCCATCTCGACGCGTTCATTCTCATACTTGCCCACTTGGCGTTGCCACTCATACCCAATAAGCAAAACGCATTGCGCGAGATTGAGCGAGCCGAATTCAGGATTCACAGGCACATTTATCACCGCATTTGCACGCGCGATGTCGTCATTCTCCATGCCTGCGCGCTCTGGCCCAAACAAAACGGCAACTTTTTCGCCCGCTGCAATCTTTTCTGCGGCAAGCTTCATCGCCCCTTCTGGTGAAAACGCAGGCTTGGTCAAACCGCGCTGGCGCGCAGTCGTGGCAAAAACATATGTGCAATCTTGAACCGCATCAGCCGTGGTCTCAAACAATTGCGCTTCATCCAGCAAACGGCCTGCACCACTAGCCATTACGTCTGCCTTGGGGTTGGGCCAGCCATCACGGGGGGCAACGAGGCGCATACGATCAAGTGAAAAGTTCCACATCGCGCGTGCCGCAGCCCCGATATTTTCCCCCATTTGTGGACGGACAAGAACAAAGCTAGGTTGCTGGGTATCAGTTGGCATGAACGGCTCCATCTCAGAGGTTTGAGTGCTGATAAGCGAGCGCCGACTGGGTTTCAAGCGTTTGAGCAGTGGTTCACTTTTCGCCAATTCAGGCTGAGCACGAGGGGCCAGACCCTCGCGCTCCCCAGGATATTTTCAGAGAGAGGAAACCGATATCTGCAACGCACCTATGTGACGTAGCCAAACCCTTTGAAGCACGCTATAGAACGCCAAACAGTGATACAAGAAGCCAGAGACATGTCAGACCAACAGCAAGAAATCGAACAGCCACAGCTTTATCTGATCACCCCGCCCGAGTTTGATCTGGATGTCTTCCCTGCCCTTTTGGGTGACGTTTTGGACAGTGTCGAGATTGCCTGTGTGCGTTTGACCTTGGCAACGCAGGACGAAGACAAAATCTGTCGCGCCGCCGATGCGCTGAGTGGAATAACACAAGCGCATGATGTTGCTTTGGTCTTGGACGAGCATATTTTGCTGGTTGAAAAGCTTGGGCTTGATGGTGTGCATTTGAGTGATGGTGCGCGACGGGTCGCAAAAACCCGCAAGATGCTTGGAGATGACGCTATTGTCGGGGCCTTTTGTGGCACCTCACGTCATGATGGTATGAACGCTGGTGAAGCTGGGGCTGATTATGTGAGCTTCGGACCAATTGGTGCAAACACACTTGGCGACGGCGAGCGTGCCGAGCATGACCTGTTTCAATGGTGGACAGATGTTATCGAAGTCCCAATCGTGGCTGAGGGCGCGCTCGATCGTGCGGCCATCGATGCGTTTTCGCAAGTGACCGACTTCTTCGCACTTGGTGAAGAAATCTGGAGCAACGCCTCTCCTATGGAGGCCGCAAAAGCGATTAAAGCACAGCTCGCGATTTAGATATCTTCGACCTTCATCGCACGCGTAGCTGCAAGACCCAAGGCGTAACTAATATCTGAATACATGCTATCAAATCCTTCAAAAAGTGCAGCATTCATTGCAGCCCCTTCCGCGGTTTTACTGAGTTTTGTATAGGTTTCGAGCTCTCCCGGGGCCAAAGGCGAATAGGCCATGATCAAAAAACCATACAGCCAATCGCGCGTATCTGCGCGGGTTTCTTGTTCTTGCTCCCACACATCTGCAAGAATTTGCTCTTCGCTCAGCTCAAACGCACCACCATCGACAAGACCGCGGTAGAACTGAATGTTGGAATTCATCGCGCCAACGACGTTTGACTCAAGCAAATCCCCGGCTTTGACGAAGTCATCGACCAGCACGAAAGCATCATCGCCTGCACGCTCATAGGCGCGCGCTTGCTCTTTTGCATGCTCCTCAATGGCGCTATCCATCATCGCGTCGCGCGCGGAAAGCTCAAGGCTCACGATGGTTTTGCCCATCGGGGTCTCAAAAAATGCTTGCAATGGCGCGATGTCGACGTCCTGAAGCGCATTTGCAAAACCGCGGCGCACGGACGTTTGCATCGCATCTGTACTATAAATGCGCGCAACCACAGCGCCCCAGTTTTCAGTATAACCGCCGGGCAACATTTCCTCGGCGAGCTCCACCGCATAGGTTTGTCCCTCTTCGCGCATAATTTCGATCATGCGCTCCATTCCCAAGCTCGACAAAAGCCGATCCGTCGCGTCGCTTGCGAAAGATGTGATGGGTAATAAAACAATGCAAAGACTTGCAAAGGCTGTGCGGATCAAGGTCATACGTGTTCTCGATTAGTGGTTTCTGCGCCTACCCTACGGATGCTTCTCGCCATTGCCAATGCAAGTGTCGCACAAGCTTACGTGAGACGCTGCGATTAACACATTTGCTAAGAAAGCTGTTGCGCCAATTGACTTGAAATATTATCGCACGCGCACGCCACACCAGCGGAGCGATGCCGGAGTGGTCGAACGGGACGGTTTCGAAAACCGTTGAGCCTCTAAAGGGTTCCCAGGGTTCGAATCCCTGTCGCTCCGCCATTTACGCTTATTAAATTATTGAATTTAAAGGGAATGTGAAAATCACTTCCCCCTTTACATTCGGCATGCTCAGTTGATCGTTAAACACGCGATCGCCATGACTTTTGGGGGACATGCCGGTCATAAGCGTTCGGCGTGCAGGAATGCACACAGGGCATTCCGAATACGCATTGGAAT
>JAHEGL010000275.1 GCA_024645145.1 Planktotalea sp. | reverse complement strand
GGTGGAAAGCGATCCGACGTTTACGGAAGTTATGGAAGCGTCGCGCTCTGCGAGCCGGACATCTATTGCTGATGGTATCGTCGCCGCTGCGCGCGAGATTGCGGAAACCACAGAGATCAAAGCGATCTGCTGCTTTACACAAAGCGGTACCACGGCGCTTTTGACCGCGCGTGAACGTCCACGTGTTCCTATTATCGCGATGACGTCCCAACGCAGCACAGCGCGCCGGCTTGCGCTGACGTGGGGCACGCTTTGCGTGATGACAGATGAATTCAACCGCTTTAAAGGTGCTGTTGTTGCCTCTGCGCGTGCTGCGCGCGCCAGCGGGTTTGCTGAAAAGACTGATCAGATCGTTGTAACCGCTGGTGTACCCTTCAACGTTCCGGGGACGACCAACATTCTTCGTGTGGCACCCTGTGACGAACGTTTGATTTACGCCTCTGATCCAGAGTAGCATCCTTAAACGATACGTTTAGGAGTGCGATATGAGTTATGATCTTGCCCTGGTCTTGGGAATCGTCATTGCGGGGTTTTCAACCCCCGCGATTGTGTCTGCGTTTTCTGATAGCCGAGCACCACGCGCAGCACCGCTAATGGTCCTGATGGGGGGCGGTCTTATTGCTTGGGCCGTTATGGAAAAGCCGGGCGGATACACGATGGATCAAATACCGGGTGTTTTCATGAAGGTTGTACGCGATCTCGTTGGTTAAACTTAACTCTTGCGGAATCTATTGGCCTGTCCTAAACGGCGATTTCTAATCCGCGCGTCCGGCCAATTTGGCATGCCGAGTGCGCGCATTTCTACCGACCCGAAAGAGGAGACGGAAATGCCTAAGATGAAGACTAAGTCGAGCTGCAAAAAGCGGTTCAAAACAACGGCCAGTGGCCGCGTGGTCGCAGCTCAAGCCGGCAAACAGCACGGTATGATCAAGCGCACGAACAAGTTCCTTCGCAATGCACGTGGTACAACCACACTCGCGACTGCTGACGAGAAAATCGTCAAGTCGATGATGCCCTACGCTCGCTAAGGAGATTTGAGAGATGTCACGCGTTAAAGGTGGTACAGTAACCCACGCCCGTCACCGTAAAGTCGTCAAAGCAGCCAAAGGCTACTATGGGCGCCGTAAAAATACATTCAAAGTCGCAGCACAGGCCGTCGATAAGGCCAATCAATACGCGACACGCGACCGCAAGAATCGCAAGCGTAGCTTCCGTGCATTGTGGATCCAGCGTATCAACGCTGCTGTTCGTAGCCATGACGAGGCGCTGACATACAGCCGCTTCATCAATGGTCTGACACTTGCAGGTATTGAAGTGGACCGTAAGGTTCTTGCTGATCTCGCAGTGCACGAGCCAGAAGCGTTCGCAGCGATTGTTGATCAAGCGAAAGCAGCGATGGCCGCGTAAGCGCCGAAGCGATCTAAGTTACAAAAGGCCTCAACCAATCGGTTGGGGCCTTTTGCGTTTGTGTCTAAACAAACGGGATTTTAGCAATCTTGCATGGATTTCGTGGCCGAGAGCTTAAGGCCTGAGCACTGCGATGATCTTGTAAAGCTCTCGCATGAAGGATGGCTGGAAGGTCATGAAAAGTCAGACTGGTTCAACAAGCGTAGCGAGACGATCTTACTCGACACGCTTGCAGACCCTTTTGAACTTGAACTCTGGCCTTTCGAGAAAGCCCTCATTTAGCCACGCAACATACGTGGGCAGGCTGCTGTCGCCGTGCGTCCACCAATGTGATGCGGGTTCTGAATAAGCATCCAGACAACGCTCTGGCCTGGTGCTTGCGTGCGTGTATAGGAACAACCGTTCGGCGCGATATACCACTGGCCAGTCTGTGCCAAAGCCTGTGTGTTGAAGCTACGTGGCGCGACTTGCGCGTCGGCAGTTACAGCGCCGAAAGTGAGTGTTGCCGCGGTGAGAGCAAAAACGAGTTTCATAGGTTCTATCCCCTTATCTTGGCTTGTCGATGAAGGCCCAGCAGAGGACCTTGACCCTACTTGCGGCGCGTTTGGGGTAGCGCTCGCGGCAAGAAAGTGTCGAAATTGGGCAGAACTTACGCGATTTTATTAAACAGACTGCGGCATCTGTGCGCCCCTGTTGCTTGCGCGCGCTGGGTCAAGCGGGTAACTCACGCAGTAACACAGTAGGCGAGGTCCGTGATGGATGATCTAAGAGAGAAATACGTTGGCTTGATCGCGGCTGCGTCCGATGAAAGCACGTTGGAAGACTTGCGCGTGCAAGCGGTCGGCAAAAAGGGCGAGATCAGCCTGCAAATGCGTTCGCTCGGCAAAATGAGTGCGGAAGAGCGTCAGATTGCAGGGCCGAAGCTGAATGCGTTGAAGGATGAGATCAATTCGGCTTTGGCGGCCAAGAAAACTGCGCTTGCGGATGCGGCATTGGATGAGCGTTTGCGCGGTGAATGGCTCGATGTGACTCTGCCCTCGCGCGAACGGCCTGCTGGCACGATCCACCCGATCAGTCAGGTTACGGAAGAGGTCATCGCGATCCTTGCAGATCTTGGTTTTTCCGTCGCCGAAGGTCCGCAGATTGAAAGCGATTGGTATAACTTCGATGCGTTGAACATCCCTGGTCATCACCCTGCGCGCGCTGAGATGGACACGTTCTACACGCACCGTGCAGAGGGTGATAATCGCCCACCCCATGTTCTGCGCACGCACACTAGCCCTGTGCAAATCCGACATATGGAAGCTAATGGCGCGCCCTGCCGCATCATTTGTCCGGGCCGCGTCTACCGCGCTGACTATGATCAAACGCACACGCCGATGTTCAATCAGGTCGAGGGGTTGGCCATCGACAAAGACATCTCCATGGCGAACCTCAAATGGACGCTCGAGGAATTCTTTTCTGTCTTCTTTGGCACCGAAGTCAAAACCCGTTTCCGCGCCTCGCACTTCCCGTTCACGGAACCCTCCGCAGAGGTGGACATCCAGTGCCGCTGGGAAAATGGCTCTGTCAAAGTGGGCGAGGGCGATGATTGGCTTGAAGTGCTTGGCTCTGGCATGGTGCACCCGAAAGTCTTGCAAGCGGGTGGGATTGATCCGGCGGACTGGCAGGGTTTCGCGTTTGGCATGGGGATCGATCGCATGGCGATGCTGAAATACGGCATCCCCGATCTGCGCGCGTTCTTTGATTCCGATTTGCGCTGGTTGCGTCACTATGGTTTCGCGAGCTTGCAGCAGCCGAATTTGGCGACGGGGCTGTAATGGCGCCAATCCCTCAGGTCTTCGCGGATTTTATCGAAGAGATGCGTAGTGAGGCACCAAGCCTTGCGATGACGCAGATGTTCGGGAAACCCTGCGCGAAGCTTGGCGGGGGGAAACCTGTGTTGTCGTTCTTTCAAGACAGCATGGTCTTCAAACTGGGCGCAACGCGCGTTCAAGAAATTTATGCGTCCCATCCTG
>JAHEGL010000079.1 GCA_024645145.1 Planktotalea sp. | reverse complement strand
TTTTCGACCTTTTGCAGCTGTCATTTTTGCTATTTCTGACAGGCGGTCTTCACAATCCATTCTCACTTTTGATCCTTGGTCCCGTCACTGTCTCCGCAGCAGTGATGTCGCTGCGATCCACTGTAATGCTAGGGTTGATGGCGCTTGTTATTGTATCGCTGCTTGCCGTTTTTCATCTACCTTTACGCACGGAAGAAGGTTTTATTCTGCGTATTCCCGATGTTTTTGTCTTCGGCAATTGGGTCGCGATCATTATCGCGCTGGTCTTTCTCAGTGCGTACAGCTGGAAAACTTCCAATGAAATGCATTCCATGGCTGCGGCTTTGCAAGCCACCTACTTGGCGTTGTCACGAGAACAGAAGTTAACAGATATTGGCGGCGTTGTTGCTGCGGCAGCCCATGAACTTGGCACGCCCTTGGCAACGATCAAGCTCGCTAGCTCTGAGCTCGTAGATGAACTTTCTGACAGGCCCGAACTTGCCGAAGATGCAGCGTTGATTTCTCAACAAGCTGATCGCTGCCGCGATATTTTGCAATCAATGGGGCGTGCAGGCAAAGATGATCTGCACCTGCGCAAGGCACCCTTAAGTGCTGTTCTGGAAGAGGCAGCAGAACCCCATTTGGATCGCGGAAAAACGATTGTGTTCGAGCAAACAGAGCACGGTGCTGATCTATTTGATCAGCCAGATATCCTTCGCAAACCTGAAATCATCCATGGCATGCGCAACCTAGTTCAGAACGCTGTCGATTTCGCGCAAACAACGATCTGGGTGGAAACCAGTTGGAGCGATAGTGAGATCAGAGTACGAATTGTAGATGACGGCGCTGGCTTCCCTTTGCACCTGATCGGGCGCATTGGCGATCCTTTTGTGCGCAAACGAAAATCCGAAAAAGAAAATGCAAAACGGCCTGAGTATGAGGGCATGGGTCTTGGATTGTTCATCGCAAAAACACTGCTCGAACGCTCTGGCGCAAAGTTGCAATTCTCTAATGGTGGATCTCAGTTTGCAAAGAGAACCAATGGAAAAACCGGTGCAGTTATCGATGTCACTTGGCCACGGGAGAAAATTGATGCTGCATTTTCCAATGTCGCTGAAGTGACCGGTGAAAACGTGCGAAACCAAACTTACTAAATTTTCGAATAGCGATATGACTTAAGCATTCATTAAGAATAAGCGCGTTATGAGAGAGTGAGTTTAATGGGAATTTCGCATGTTCACTACGCTCTCGTGGGTCGATATTGGTCTGGTTTTCAGCATCACTTTGGCAAGTTTTGTCTTCATCAAAACGCTTGGCAAACCAGATGTGCGAGCCACAGAGCCAAGCATCATATCGCTAAAACGAAAGTACCTTTTCGAATTTGATCACGCTGGCAAACTCGTTTATACTAACGAACACGCGCGCGACTTTCTGACTGATCTAAAGCTTGCGGACCCAGATTGGACATGCTTGCGCGATACTTTGAAACACCGTTTTGATGACTTGCCAACTTGTATCAATGAAACAGAGACGCCCGTTCTGACATCGCTTCAGCCATTCTCAGCGATTGACCCTATGACGTTCGAAATTGAGCAACATGTTGATGGCCTCTCACTCATTATGATCGAGCGCGAGATTAGCGGCACCACGAACCACGTCGCGGCTCATAACGTTCTAAGCACACTGCCCAATATCGCGCTTGTTCAAGCTGTGAGTGAAAATGCACCGTTCCCCGTTTGGCAAAGCAACAAAGCGGGTGACATCGGATGGTCAAACGCGTTTTACAAATCGCTGGAACGACGCATCGATCGTAAAGGCGCTCCACTTTTTGAACTTACGCCAACCCAGGATTTCGAAAAGAATGCACAGCGCATTTCTTGAAAGATCCAGCGCACAATCGCACGCATTGGTTTGATGTCACACGCCAATCCTTAGAGGATGGGCATCTTTACTTCGCAACAGACGTTCATGCAGTCGTTAACGCTGAAACCGCCCAGCGCAACTTTGTTCAAACACTCGCTAAGACATTTGCGCATCTCGCGACCGGTCTCGCAATATTTGACCGCAACCGCCAACTCGTTCTCTTCAACCCGTCGCTTTTTGATCTCACGGAACTGCGACCAGAGTTTTTAACTGCACGCCCAAATCTATTCTCTTTTTTCAATCAACTTCGCGACAATCAAATCATGCCCGAACCAAAGAATTACGCTAGCTGGCGTGAACGGATTGCAGACGTTATTTTCGCTGCAAGCGATGATAACTTTAGCGAAACGTGGCATCTTCCGAATGGTCTCACCTATCGTGTGACAGAGCGCCCCCATCCAGATGGGGCAATCGCATTCCTTTTTGAGGACATCAGCGCAGAAATTTCCCTAACACGCCGCTTTCGCGAAGAAGCAGATGTCACGCGGTCAGCCCTTGATGCGCTCGATCATTCGATCGCCATTTTCAACAGAGCAGGCTACCTACAGCAACACAACGCGGCTATGCTGGAATTTTGAGGACAAGCCCCCGATCAAAACCTAATCAATATGTCCGCCAAAGATATTACGCGACTTTGTCAGAAGACCTGTCAACCGACGCCAGCTTGGGGTGAAATTCGAAATTTCGTCTCAGTAGGCCATGAGCGCGAAGCTTGGAGTGCAAATCTCATCAGCAAAGACGGTCAACCAGTTGAGCTACGTGTTGCGCCGCTCGCGTCTGGCGCAAGCCTTGTTACGCTCATGCCGAACTTGACATCTGTGAGCCTCCCGAAAGTTCAAAAGTCAGCGCACAAGCAATTCACGCGAAAATCTTCTGCCGTCGCTTGATCTAAATTCACGGTTTCACGTTCCCCGAAAGCACCGTAGTTTGGCGACATGACTGTTGCTTCAACTCATATCCAGCTCACCAATACGAACGCGACCGCCGCGTTCGCCGCTAAAGTAGGTACACTTTTATCCAAAGGCGATGTGCTTTTGCTGCAGGGTGATATCGGCACTGGCAAAAGTTTTTTCGCCCGTGCGTTAATCCAGTCGTTGCAAAAATTTCCAGAAGACGTGCCTTCACCAACATTCACCCTCGTTCAGACTTATGACACGCTTTCGGGTGAAATTTGGCATGCCGATCTTTATCGTTTGAGCGACCCAAGCGAAGCCGACGAACTTGGATTGCTAGACGCCTTTTACAGCGCGATTTGTCTCATCGAGTGGCCCGACCGATTAGGCAGCGCGACACCAAAATCAGCGGTGTCCTTATCGTTCGAAACAACCGAAGAAGAAGACGCGCGACGTGTCACAATCGAAGACAACAAATCCGACCTGGCCGATAAAATTATGAAAGCTTTCTTATGAACCTGCGCGAAAGTGTTATTTCAGAATTTCTCGCCAAAACAAATTGGGCAAATGCCGAGCGCTCACACCTCGCGGGTGATGCATCAATGCGGAAATATCAGCGGCTCGCTGCAGGGAAAGATGGGCGCATTGCTGTGCTTATGGATGCTGATCCGGCGCTTGGAAATGACGTTCGGCCATTTATTAAAATCACCGACTACCTTCGCAGCCTCTCACTAAGCGCCCCTGAAATTTATGCTGCCGATGAGGCAAAGGGCCTCCTTGTCATAGAGGATCTTGGCGATGCGCTTTATGCAAAAGTAGTTAACGACAACCCGGAGTTTGAAGTACCGCTTTATGAAGCCGCAACTGATGTTTTGCTTCATCTACATAAATCAGCGCCGCCACCTTTGGTACCCTACAATACCAACACGATGACAGAAATGGCGGTGCTTGCTTTTAATTGGTTTCAATTCGGCGCTGAAGACGAAGTTGACGTTAAACAGCGCGAGGCGTTCAAGGCCGCTTTTTCCAACTTTCTTGCAACAAAAGTCGGTGCGCCCAGTGTTCTTATCCAACGGGACTATCACGCAGAAAATTTGCTTTGGCTCCCAAATCGCACAGGACACGCCCGCGTTGGTCTTTTGGACTATCAAGATGCGCAACTGGGTCATCCGGCATATGATCTCGTTTCTATGTTAAAAGACGCGCGCCGAGATGTGCCAGAAGCGATCGAAGAGGCGATGATCGAACGTTACATCGCGCATTCCAAACTTGACGATAAAGAATTCAGAGATGCCTATCACATACTAGGCTTGCAACGAAACTTACGAATATTAGGTGTTTTCGCACGACTTTCGATGCACTTTGGCAAACCACACTATGTCGATTTCATTCCTCGCGTCTGGGAATTCATAGAACGCGATTTGAAGCACAAAGTTAACGAACCGGTCGCTGAGATTTTGAACAAAGCGCTCCCAACGCCAACACCTGACATCCTAAAAAGGCTTAAAGACAAATGCGCGACCATCCCAACGCTATAATGCTCTTTGCCGCTGGATTTGGCACGCGCATGCGCGAATTAACCAAGCTTCAACCAAAACCGTTGGTGCGCGTTGCCAACCGCACCCTTCTTGATCACGCGCTTGAACAGCTGGACCAGTCCGCTGATTTGAAAAAAGTAGTCAATTGTCACTACTTTCCTGAGCAGATCAAAACGCATCTGATGGATCATAAAGACATAACCGTCATCGAAGAGCAGGGTTCTATTTTAGAAACAGGGGGTGGTTTAAAAAATGCGCTACCTGTGCTCGGCTCAAACCTTGTTTTCACCATGAATACCGACGCCGTTTGGCAAGGCCCTAACGCCATTTCTACCCTATTAGAGTCTTGGATTCCCGAAACTATGGACGCATTGTTGCTTTGTGTGCCAAAGGACAACGCCATGGGCCACACAGGGAGCGGCGACTTTATTTTAGCCGATGATGGGCGGCTGGCCTATGGTGCGGGCGACATTTACACAGGCGTTCAAATTATAAGAACCGACCTCCTAAGCGAGATTGATGAAACATCTTTCTCGCTCAAACTTCTTTGGGAAAAACTGCTGGCGCGCAAACGCATGTATGGCGTCCGATACGCCGGGCGTTGGTGTGATGTTGGCACGCCTGAGGGGGTAACGCTTGCCGAAGACATGCTTGGATATTCCAATGTTTAAGCCACAAGAAACCGCGCGCGTGTTCACATCAGAGCTCGGTGTCGACTTCCCGAAAACATTGGTGTCTGGGATATTAGATCGCATGCAAGGCCACGCGCCAGAAGACATGGCGCGCATTCATTTGATCGTAAATACAGCGCGGATGCGGCGGCGTGTGACTGCTCTTTTCCTAGATAAAAGTCCACATTTTCTACCGCGCATTACGCTGCTCAGTGATCTTGGCAAAGAACCAAAGTTTCACAATATTCCACAACCCGTTTCGCCACTAGCGCGTCGCATTGAGCTGATCTCGCTGGTCGATGCTTTGCTGCGACAGAACCCATCTCTCGCATCACGTAGCTCCTTGTTCGATCTTGCTGAATCCCTCGCGGGTTTGATGGACGAGATGCAAGGAGAAGGCGTCACCCTTAATGACATTTCCAATCTCGAAGTCAGTGATATCTCGGGGCATTGGGCGCGCGCGCAGCAATTTATTGGCATCGTCGGCCAGTTCTTGGATTTGTCCCAAGAACACCCCGATACAGAAGCGCGCGCACGTGCTGTCGTCCTCGCTCAAATCGAGGAATGGCGCATTGCGCCACCTGAGCATCCGATCATTCTCGCAGGTTCGACCGGCTCGCGCGGAACAACGGCTTTGCTTTTGAATGCTGTCGCGAATTTGCCTCAAGGCGCGGTAATATTGCCCGGTTTTGATGCGGATATGCCATCAGAGGTGTGGGAGGAACTAATTGCCGAGCACCCTGCTCGCCTCGCACCAGAAGATCATCCGCAATATCGCTTCGCGCGCTTTCTTCAATCGCTTTCGCTACATCCAAAAAGGGTGCAAATGTGGGGCACTACGCCATCAGGTGATGCACGTCGGAACGCCGTTGTTTCATTGGCGCTCCGCCCTGTTCCGGTGACCGATGGTTGGCTGCGCGATGGGCCTGATTTGGGCGATCTTCCCAGTGCGATGGAAAATGTAACGCTGGTTGAAGCACAAAACACCCGTGAAGAGGCGCTCGCCATTGCGATGCGCCTACGCCTCGCTGCAGAGGAAGGAAAAACCACAGCCCTTATTACACCTGACAGAATGCTGACCCGACAAGTCACCGCAGCGCTGGATCGTTGGAATATCAAACCCGATGACAGTGCGGGAACACCTTTGCAACTCTCGCCTCCTGGTCGCTTCTTGCGCCACGTACTAGAACTTTTCACCCGCCCGCTGGATGCGGAAGCGTTGCTGACACTGCTCAAACACCCGCTTACACATCGGGGGTCTGATCGCGGAAATCATCTGCGTCTCACTCGTGAATTGGAACTTTCGATCCGCAAGTATGGGCCTGCCTTTCCATCCGCAGAAAGCCTGATGAATTGGGCAAAAAAGAATAAGCTTGAAGGTGCAAAAGAGTGGGCGGATTGGGTAGCGCAAACCTTTTGTGATCTCATGTGCGGAGGTCCGCAGAACGCGGCTGAGTTTGCGCAGCGGCATATCGACTTGGCAGAACGTATATCGCAGGGGGCGATAGGCGTTGGAACTGGTGAGTTGTGGCAAGAAGCAGCAGGTCGCGAAGCGCTCGCACAGTGGCACGCCCTTCAACCCGTTCTTGATGCTTTGCCCGATCTCAGCGCACGCGATTATGCTGACTTGTTCGGTGGGGTTTTATCAAGCGGCGAAGTGCGCAACCCTGACTTGGGCCATCCCAACGTTCTCATTTGGGGAACGCTGGAAGCGCGCGTTCAAGGCGCTGATCTGCTCATCCTGGCTGGCTTGAATGAGGGCAGCTGGCCTGAAGCGCCCAAGCCTGATCCTTGGCTCAATCGTCGTATGCGCGCAGAAGCAGGTTTGCTTTTACCAGAACGTCGCGTTGGCTTGTCCGCTCACGACTTTCAACAGGCCATCGCCGCACCCGAGGTCTGGCTCACCCGTTCGCAGCGCTCTGACGATGCGCAAACTGTGCCCTCACGTTGGCTTAACCGATTAACCAATTTGATGGGCGGCTTGCCGGATCAGAATGGTCCTGACGCGATCAGCCAAATGCAGTCACGTGGAAACGCATGGCTCCAACGTGCGGCACTTTTGGAAAGTCCGATCCAAAGCGCACCTGCTGCGCGTCCGTCACCTAGGCCTGCGATCGCCGCTAGACCCGATCAGTTGTCAGTTACAGAGATCAAAACGCTCGTGCGGGACCCTTATGCGATCTACGCCAAACATGTCCTCAAACTTGCGCCCCTCGACAGTCTTGTCAAAACAGCTGACGCACGTTTGCGTGGCATTGCGGTGCATCAGGTGTTTGAGGATTTTGTGCGAAGCTGGGACAGCGCGAACACCGCTGATGATCTTATGGTGCACGCCAATCGCATTTTCGACAATGAAGTAGATTGGCCGTCTGCCCGCCTTATGTGGGCTGCGCGCATTGCACGATTGGCCGATGACTTCGTCGTTCAGGAACGTGAGAGACAGATAAATGCTGTCTCAACAAAACTCGAAGTAAAAGGCAAAAGCACCCTGCCCGATCTTGGCTTTACACTAACAGTTAAAGCGGACCGTATTGATTTGGACACACGCAGCGGCGCGCATCTTTATGATTACAAAACCGGTGCTATTCCCACCAAGAACCAACAAATTGCTTTTGACATGCAGCTTTTGCTCGAAGCCGCCATGGCCGAGCGCGGTGACTTTGACGGCATCAATCCGCGCCACGTAGAAGGCGCGACATATCTTGGTGTTGGCTCTAGCGTCACGTCTGTGAAAGCGCCGTTGGATGAAAAGCCAACCACACAGGTTTGGAGCGAACTTCATAAGCTTATCGCGGACTATCAAGAGCCTAATAAGGGCTATACGGCGCGGCGTGCGATGGAAAAATCAAAAAGTTTTGGCCGGTATGACCAGCTTGCACGCTTTGGTGAGTGGGATGAAACGACTATGCCGGATGACGACGGAGTAAAGCCATGATCGCGCGCAACGATGCGACCCTCGCGCAGGTCAACGCCGCGCGCCCGCATGTCTCCACATGGCTTTCCGCGAATGCGGGCTCTGGCAAAACACGTGTGTTAACAGATCGCGTTGCTCGCTTATTGCTGGCCCAAGTTCCGCCCGAACGCATCCTGTGTTTGACCTATACCAAGGCAGCGGCTGCGGAAATGCAAAACCGCTTGTTCAAACGCCTAGGCGAATGGGCAATGCTGGAGAACGAGAACTTGCGCGAAGCGTTGCGCGATCTCGGTGAAGAAGGGTCGATCACTGAAGAAGATCTGCGCAGCGCACGCACCTTGTTTGCCGCGGCGATCGAAGCGCCGGGTGGTTTGAAAATCCAAACCATTCACTCTTTCTGCTCCACAGTTTTGCGCCGCTTTCCATTAGAGGCAAACGTATCGCCCCAGTTCGCAGAGATGGAAGAGCGCGCCGCGGACTTATTGCGTGAAGAGATCATCGAAGACATGGCAGCCAGCGCCGACGCGCCGTTGATCGTTGATCTCGCGACCGTCACAGGTGCCTATGATTTGACAGAACTCAGCGGTGAAATCGTACGCCATCGCAGCGCTTTGCTCACGCCGCCAGATGACAGTGCCGTGTTTCATGCCTACGACGTTGCCTCTGACTTGAGCGACGATAAGATCGCCAGCGCTGTTTTTTTGGGGGGTGAGGCAGAGCTACTAACAGCGCTTATTAACTTGCTTAAAACGTCCGGTGTTCGAGACGTCGAATTGGCCGATAAGTTAACCTTGATTACGTCCCTCGATGCGGGCGCACTGCCCATTTTAGAAGACGCTTTTTTGCTGAAAAAAGATGGCAGTGCGAAGGTTGGCAAGATTCCAGCAAAAGGTGCACAAAAGAATTTCGTCGCCCATCAAGACGCGCTCGATGCTTGGATCCTGCGGGTTGAAGCAGCACGCACATCGCGACTCAAACTCGCCGCTGTGCAAAAGACACTTCATCTGAACCATTTTGCTGCGGCGTTTCTCAATCGATATGAGGCAAGCAAACAAGCACGCGGATGGCTTGATTTTGATGACCTCATTCTGAAAACGCGCGACTTGCTTGCAAATTCCGAAATGGCGCAATGGGTGCTTTATAAACTCGACGGTGGCATCGATCATATCCTTGTCGACGAGGCACAAGACACTAGCCCAACGCAATGGGATGTGATTGAACGGCTCACCTCTGAAATCACCGCTGGAGAGGGAGCACGCGACGAGGTTCCGCGCACCATTTTCGTTGTAGGCGACAAAAAGCAGTCGATCTATTCATTCCAGGGGGCGGACCCGCGTGAGTTTGATCGTATGCGCAGCGAGTTTGACACCCGTTTGCGCCCCACGAACACGCCACTTGTTGATGCAGAACTGCATTACTCTTTCCGCTCTGCCCAATGTATTCTGGAGCTTGTCGACAAGACATTCGAAGGACATGCCGCCGCCGGTTTTGCCAGCTCTACCCACCTCGCGTTTGAGGGCGGACCGCCGGGTCGTATCGATATTTGGCCCGCGATCGATAAGTCCGAGAAACAAGAGCCGGGAAATTGGTCTGACACGGTCGATAAGCTAAGCGAAAATGACGAAACCGTTTTGATGGCCCAGCGCATCGCGGATGAAATCAAGCGGATGACTGGTCTCTATGGTGAAACGATTCATGACAAAGATGGGTTTCGCAAAGTACGTGCAGGCGACATTTTGATCCTTGTTCAGCGTCGCTCTGATCTGTTTGAAGAAATCATCCGCGCATGCAAAACGGCTGGTCTGCCTATAGCGGGTGCTGATCGCTTAAAGGTTGGTGCGGAAATGGCCGTGCGCGATTTGCAAGCCCTGCTCAGTTTTCTTGCAACACCCGAGGATGATTATTCCCTTGCTGTGGCGCTTAAATCGCCACTGATTGGGTGGAGCGAAAAGCAGCTCTTTGATCTTGCCCAAGGACGTGACGCACGTTTCCTTTGGCAAGAATTGCGCAATCAAAAAGATCAACATCCAGAAGTGTTCGAACTGCTCGAAGATTTGCGCAAAAAAGCAGACTTTCTACGCCCCTATGATCTGATCGAACGCGTTTTAACGCGCCATGAAGGGCGACGTCGTTTTATTGGACGGCTGGGTCGGGAGGCAGAAGACGGCATCGACGCTTTGCTCGCACAAGCACTGTCGTTCGAGCGCTCACGCATTCCGTCACTGACAGGGTTTCTGACATGGATGGAAACCGATGATCTGACAATCAAACGCCAGCTTAGTCAGGATCGCGACGAAATTCGCGTAATGACGGTGCATGGTTCAAAAGGTCTGGAATCGCCGATTGTCATAATGCCTGAAACACAAAAGCGGCGCAGCCCAAACGGTGGTTCATTAATCGAGATGAACGATCTCGTTGGCTGGAACGTGCGAAATGAGGGTGCGCCCGCCAATGTGCTTGCCGCCAAGGCCCAGCGCGAAGAACGCCAAGCCGAAGAACGCATGCGCCTTTTGTATGTCGCGATGACCCGCGCAGAGAAATGGTTGATCCTTGGTGCCGCAGGCGACCTTGGTAAAAGTGATGAAGACAGCTGGTACGGCATGGTCAGCGCCGCTGCGCGCGAACGCCCACATGTGGAGCATGACTTTGGATTTGGTCGTGGCATCCGAATTGAACCGGTTCCTTGGGGAGCGGATGAACAGATGACAACGCCTGCTTTGGCACAAGAAACTTTAATATTAGAGCCTATTTTTTGTGAAGTGACTGATGCGGTCGAAGAAAGCAAAGCCAGCATCAGCCCTTCTGATCTGGGTGGTGCAAAAGCGCTACCGAGCGAGACTGCTCTTGATGAAGAAGCAGCGAAACTACGAGGAATGCAGATCCATTTGCTCATCGAGCATTTTGCGCAAACGCCGCAAGATCACTGGAGCAATATCGCTGACGCTTTGCTTCCCGATCTGACGAACACTGAAGCGTATGTCTCTGAGGCCGCAAATGTCATCAACGCGCCGCACCTGTCATTTATCTTTGATCAGGGCACCCTGTCAGAAGTGCCAATCACCGCACAGCTTTCGGAACTTTCAGAAAAACCGCTCTACGGCATCATTGATCGCCTGATCGTGAACGACAAAGATATCTGGGCAATTGACTTCAAAACCAACGCCGCAATTCCCGAGACTGCGAATGCATGCCCCGAAGGCTTGCTTCGTCAAATGGGGGCATACAGCGCTGCTTTGACAAAGATTTATCCTCAGAGAAACATACGCACAGCGATTGTTTGGACGGGCACCGCTAGTCTGATGGAACTAAATGCAGATTTAACCGCTGCAGCAATCCAAAGGGTGGGCGCATCTATGCGCCTTGACGGCGCGACCCCCAATACCTAGGTTTGCATATCTAGATTTACCGCGATATTCCCTAGGAGACGCCCCATGGCTACTGTTGCCGTTACCGACGCCACATTTGACGCTGAAGTCAAAAATTCCTCCGTTCCAGTCGTTGTCGACTTTTGGGCAGAATGGTGTGGCCCTTGCAAGCAAATCGGCCCAGCGCTGGAAGAATTGTCCGCTGAATACGGCGAAAAGGTTAAGGTCGTGAAAGTCGATGTCGACTCCAACCCGAACTCCGCAGCAGCAATGGGCGTGCGCGGTATTCCTGCGCTGTTCATCTTCAAAGACGGCGAAGTTGTTTCCAACCGCGCAGGCGCTGCCCCAAAGGCCGCTTTGCAAAGCTGGATCGATGAATCGATCTAAATCGGATCATTTGATTTACGAGAGGGCGTGCCACTGGTGCGCCCTTTTGCTTTTTTGCCCCTCTTTCTTGCACCATGCCGCCCACCCCTCCATATAGTCACTAACAAATCAGGAGAGAGCCCATGAGCAGCGATGAATTCCCCGGCTGGCACGGCACCACGATTATCGGCGTGCGCAAAGGTGGCGAAGTTGTGATTGCAGGCGATGGTCAGGTATCTCTTGGACCGACTGTGATTAAGGGCACTGCGAAGAAAGTGCGCCGTTTGTCGCCTGGTGGATATGATGTTGTCGCTGGGTTTGCTGGCTCTACTGCGGATGCTTTCACATTGCTTGAGCGTTTGGAAGCAAAGCTGGAAGCAACACCCGGTCAACTCGCGCGGGCCTCTGTTGAGCTCGCCAAGGACTGGCGCACTGATAAATACCTTCAAAAGCTCGAGGCGATGTTGATCGTCACCGACGGCAAAGACCTGTTCGTCATAACAGGCGCTGGCGATGTCCTGGAGCCTGAGCATGACGTCACTGCGATTGGCTCTGGTGGTAACTTTGCACTCGCTGCTGCGCGTGCTTTGATGGACAGCGATCAGAATGCGGAAGATATCGCACGCAAAGCTATGGCGATTGCATCTGATATTTGCGTTTACACAAACGGGCGTTTGACCGTGGAAACGATAAAAGCATGAGCCTTGATAAAGATGACATTCGCGCTGCTGTTGCCTCCAACATCTTAACAGAACCACAAGCTGCCTCACTTATGGCACTGGCTGATAGTCGTCGTGGCACGCGTGAAAACATGGACGGGCTTGATGAGCCGTTCGAGCTGTTCCGCGGCTTTAACGAAGTGTTCATCGTGATTGGTCTGGTCATCCTATATTCAGGTTGGATGGGGCTGACGGGGATCAATTCGTTCCTGTCTGACAATGCCAATGGCAGTGCGCTGGTTTATGGCGTCATTTCAGTCATCGTTACCTATGCTCTCGCGCGCTATTTCACATTGCAACGCCGCATGGTTGCACCCTCGATCATGCTTGTCATTCTGATGGGATTGAGTTGGCTACAAATTGGTGCCAGTCTGGCCAATCTCTTAGGACAAAGTGGGGCTTCTACGATTGCTCTAGCAGTGGGTCTTTCTACACTGCTGCTTGCCGTCTTCTATTATGTCTTCAGAATTCCCGTAGCGATGTTTTTCATCGCACTTGGTGTATTCGCAGGCATCGGTGCTTTGTTCGTCCAAGGCGGGGCTGACACGCCCAGCCCGAATGATCTGTTCATGCTTACGAATGACGGTCCTTTTGCTTTGATCACTATTGTGCTTGGCCTCATTGGTCTTGCTATTGCGTTGCGATTTGACATTTCAGACCCTCACCGCGTTACGCGCCGTGCGTCTGCTGGTTTCTGGCTGCATGTGATTGCCGCCCCTGCGATCGTAAGCACCATTGCCCTTACGCTTTTTGAGAGCGGCGGTGTCGCTGGGCAGATCATCTTGCTCGCTTTACTCGCTGCCATGGCGATCTTCGCGATGATCATTGATCGCCGTTGTTTTCTGGTGGCAGGCATCGGCTACATCGTTGCGATTGCGATCACCGTTCTGGATGGAAACGCAGCAATCGTTATTTTCATCCTTGGCCTTGGTCTCGTATTCCTTGGCGCGAAATGGGAAGGGCTGCGCGCGCGTATTATGAATGCATTGCCCAGCTTTCCCGGCAAAGACAAATTACCCCCATGGGGACTGACGGAGACTTCACTATGACCGACCTCACCCCCCGCGAAATCGTATCCGAGCTGGATCGCTTTATCATCGGCCAAAACGACGCAAAGCGCGCCGTCGCTGTCGCGCTGCGCAATCGCTGGCGCCGCAAGCAGTTGGCGGATGATCTACGTGACGAGGTTTATCCAAAGAATATCTTAATGATCGGGCCGACTGGTGTTGGTAAAACCGAAATCAGCCGTCGCCTCGCCAAACTCGCTCGCGCGCCCTTTATTAAAGTTGAAGCGACCAAGTTTACTGAAGTTGGTTACGTAGGTCGCGATGTGGAGCAGATTGTTCGTGATCTCGTTGAAAATGCGATTAGTGAAACCCGCGAATATATGCGCGAGGACGTGAAATCCAAAGCAGAAGCCGCCGCCGAAGAGCGCGTGATCGAAGCCATCGCTGGCGAAGGTGCGCGCGATGCAACGCGTGAAATGTTCCGCAAAAAACTGCGCTCAGGTGAGCTGGATAACACAGTGATCGAGCTGGAGGTCGCGGATACCTCGAACCCTATGTCGGGTTTCGAAATACCGGGTCAACCAGGCTCTAACATGGGCATGATGAACATTGGTGATCTGTTTGGCAAAGCAATGGGTGGACGCACAACGCTCAAGAAAATGACCGTTTCAGAAAGCTATGATGTTCTGATTGGCGATGAAGCAGACAAACTTCTTGATGATGAAGGCGTCACGCGCGCTGCGCTTGAAGCGGTGGAGCAGAACGGCATCGTCTTCCTTGATGAGATCGACAAAGTCTGCACCCGCGCCGATGCACGTGGTGGCGATGTGTCCCGCGAAGGTGTGCAGCGCGACTTGCTTCCTTTGATTGAGGGCACAGTCGTCAGTACTAAACATGGCCCTGTGAAAACAGATCATATCCTGTTTATCGCGTCCGGCGCGTTTCACATCGCAAAACCCTCTGATCTGTTGCCAGAACTTCAGGGTCGCTTGCCGATCCGCGTTGAATTGCGCGCACTGACGGAAGAGGACTTTGTTCGCATTCTGACAGAAACAGACAACGCGTTGACGCGCCAGTATACGGCGTTGATGCAAACTGAAGAGGTGATCGTCTCATTCACAGACGATGGTATCGCCGCATTGGCGAAGATCGCAGCAGAGGTTAATCAGAGCGTCGAAAACATTGGCGCGCGGCGGCTTTATACAGTCCTTGAGCGCGTGTTTGAGAAACTGTCCTTCACTGCACCAGATCGTGGCGGCGAAACGATTTCAGTCGATTCCGCTTTTGTAGAGGCTTATTTAGGCGAACTATCCCGCTCTACTGACGTCTCCCGCTATGTCCTGTAGCGCCGCGTGAACGAACTTGCAGTCTATCTGCGCGAGAATGTCAGATGGCTAAGTGCCGGTGTCCTTTTGACCTATCTGTCCAGCTTTGGGCAAACTTTCTTCATCGCTCTTTTTGCAGCTGATATTCAAAGCGCGTTCAACCTTAGCCACGGTGGTTGGGGTTCCATGTATACAGTTGGTACCACCGCGTCTGCGATTGTGATGGTTTGGGCAGGTCGCCAAGCTGACATTTTTCGCGTGCGTACTCTGGGTGCGCTGTCCCTTGTTGCGCTTTCGATGGCCTGTTTGGCCATGGCGTTTAATCCTTGGCTCTGGCTTTTGCCATTTGTAATCTTCGCCCTTCGTCTGACGGGGCAAGGCATGATGAGTCATATCGCCTCTGTCGCAATGGCGCGCTGGTTTGTTGCAACGCGTGGGCGTGCACTTTCAATCGCAGCGCTTGGCTTTTCAATTGGGCAAGCCTTCCTTCCGATTGCGGTTGTCGCCTTGATGACCCTTCTGGACTGGCATGTGATTTGGATCCTTTGCGCTGGTATCGCCTTGCTTGGGGTTCCTATTCTGCTCACCCTTTTGGCGAAAGAGCGCACACCCGCATCCATGGCTCAAAGCAATGACAGTCTTGGGATGCGCGGACTTCATTGGAACCGCAAAGATATGCTCCGCCATCCACTTTTCTGGCTTATGGTGCCCGCCATTCTTGGCCCGTCGGCTTTCAATACCGCCTTTTTCTTTCATCAGGTGCACTATTCCACAGTCATTGGGATCAGTACGTTGCAAATGGTGAGCTATTTTCCATTTTTCACAGTCATCACCGTCATCGCAATGATCGCAATTGGGGCATTAGTGGATCGTTTTGGCACAGCGAGATTGCTGCCGTTCCACCAGCTCCCAATGGTTGCGGCTTTTGCAATCTTTGCGACACATATGTTGGGGCTTGGCTGGGGCTTTTTCTTCATGGCCCTAACAGCAGGTGCGCAATCAACTTTAATCGCGGCCTTCTGGGCAGAATTCTACGGAACAGCTCATCTAGGTGCAATTAAGGCGGTGGCCGCTGCAGTCATGGTGCTTGGGTCGGCTATTGGGCCAGGGCTAACAGGCATTTTGATCGACTTGGGAATCGGAATTGAAACGCAATACATCTGGGTCGCGATTTACTTTGTTGTGACGTCACTTTCGATCTGGATCGGGGTTTCGACGTCGCGCAAATTGCTACCGAGCGCGGCGTAGATAGACGTAATACGCCCCTGCCCCACCATGTCTTACATGGCTTTCTGTCACTTGCAAAACAGCCGTTGAGACGGGCGCCATAGTCAACCAAATTGGCACTTGGCGCTTAAGCGCGCCCATGCGTTGCGGGGCGATGGCCCCTAATTCTTCGCGCTTGCCACCTTTACCAGTGATCACCAGAACAAGGCGCTTTCCCGACGATTGCGCAGACATAATAAACGAAATGAGCGCTGGATGCGCTTGCGCGACTGTCATTCCATGAAGGTCGATGCGTCCTTCGGGTTTGAGTTTGCCACGTTGCATAGTCTTGTAAGATTTCGCGTCCATCTGCACAGGCGCACTTCGCAACCGCTCGCTCAATGCGGGCAAGACATCGCGCATTTCACGTGTCGCTGTCGGTAGCGCGCCCAGCGTGAACGGCGCTATAGGTTTCGCTTGCGGCTTTGCTGGTTTTTCTTGAAGCGGAGCATCCACAATGATTGAGCGTTTTGGCGGTGTTAACCGTTCCGTCGTGCGTGCCACTTGATTCCAAAGATCAAGCTCATCCCGCTTAACGCGCCTACGAGACATCTTACTGCACGTTCTCTGGCAAATAGGCATACGCGCGCTGAATCGGCATCAGGACAACCATGCGGCCCGGGTCGCGCAAACGACCCGCTTGCTTTCCAGCTTCATCGCCTGTTCCAAAGAACACGTCAGCGCGTTGCGCTCCCTTGATAGCAGAGCCGGTATCTTGCGCGACCATCAGGCGGCGCAGCAGGTTGTTGCCATCTTTTTCAATCCACACAGGTGCGCCAAGTG
>JAHEGL010000268.1 GCA_024645145.1 Planktotalea sp. | reverse complement strand
GGCTAAGGGTATGGGCTGCATTCATTGAAGTGTCTTTCATGTACTTTACGCGGTCGCGAGGGTCTCCACTAAGGCAACTAATTGTTCTATCGCATCCGGCTTGCCGCAGCTAAGCGCGGCCTCGGCCATTTGTTGTGCGGCGTCTGGATTGGTCAGCACCGATGCGAGTTGCTCGCTGAGGGCGTCGACCGTGAATGTGCTTTCAGGCATAATAATAGCGCCGCCTGCATCGCCAAGACCGCGCGCATTGGCGCTTTGGTGATCACCCGTTGCAGCGGCAAAGGGCACAAGAATGGATGGTCGCCCAATCACAGAGATGTCCGCCACCGAAGATGCGCCTGCGCGGCTGATCACCAATTGCGCCTCCGACATGCGGTTGGGTACGTCGTGAAAGAACGGCTGCACATCAGCATTGATGCCATTTTGAGCGTAATACTCTGCGACCCGTTCACCGTCCTCATCGCGCGCCTGATGGCTAACACGCAGGTTTTGCAAACTATCCATCGGCAAGGCTGCGATTGCAGGTGGCACCACATCCGACAAGATGCGCGCGCCCTGAGAGCCGCCCATGACCAACAGGCTCATGGGGTAATCCCCTGGTGGGATATAGCCGGCTCCTGCGCGCTCCAGCACTGCGCCACGCACAGGATTGCCTGTGTGGGCGGTGTCGATCCCACCGGGTAAATCAGTTGGCCATGTGCCACAGGCAACTCCGCTGACACGTTTCGCAAAGATTTGGTTAACGCGGCCAAGGACGCCATTTTGCTCATGGATCATACGCGGACGGCGCAGCAAAGTCGCAGCCGTGAGCGCAGGGATAGAAGGATAGCCGCCAAAGCCAACAACCACATCAGGCTTGTCGCCTAGCATTTTGACGACCGCGCCTATCACACCACCTGCAAGCTTTGGCACGACTGCCAGCTTTTCTAAAAAACCACCACGCGCGAAGGTGGCACTGGCGATTTGTTCGATCTCAACCGTATGCGGAAAACCACCTGTATAGCGCGCGCCGCGCGCATCTGTGCTCAGCTTGACCCGCCACCCTTTGCGCAACATCGCTTCAGCTAGTGCTTGAGCAGGAAACATGTGACCACCGGTCCCGCCAGCCGCAATCACCAAAAGCGGGGCTTTCTCAGTCATCAATTACGTCCTCTTAAAAGATCACCAATCTCACCTTGGGGCCGCGTGCGTGTAAACGCCAGCAACATGCCAACCGCAATTCCGCCAGCGATCAGCGAAGAGCCGCCATAGCTTACAAAAGGAAGGGTCATTCCCTTGGCAGGGAGCAAACGCACCGCAACACCCATGTTTATCATCGCCTGAACCGCAAACATACAAGCCAACCCTGTGCCCGCGAGACGGATAAACGGATCGCGTTCGCGCATGAGGCGCAAAAGCGAGCGTACAATGATAATGTTATAGACCGCGATGATGCAGAGCACGAGAATGAGCCCGTACTCTTCGGCCGCAACCGCAATAATGAAATCTGTGTGCGCATCTGGAAGGGACCATTTTACTTCTCCCTCGCCGACACCAACGCCAAAAAAGCCGCCTTCGCGGATCGCATTGCTAGCATAACCCAGCTGTGTGGTCGGATCGACGTCGGTTGAGAGAAAGCCGTCAATGCGACGCGCAAAGTGCTCAGAGTTATTGTAGGCAACAACGCCGCCCGCGACGACAAGACCCGCAATGCCCAAAAGCAATGTCATGGGCGCACCACCCACAAAATACATAACACCCCAGCCAAACAGGATGAGGCAGGCTTGGCCGAAGTCGGGCTGCATTGCGAGGATGAGCACAATGGTTACGGTCAAAATGAAGGACCAAAGCCGTCCAGGAGGACCGCCAATGTCTTGGGACGCCGCCATCAACCAAGCGGCGACAACGACAAATCCGGGCTTCAAGAACTCAGAAGGCTGCACCGACGCGAACCCAAGAGAATACCAGCGCGTCGCGCCTTTCCCAAAATCAGTGCCGAAAAACGGCAGCAAGATCAGAGCGATAAACGAAATGATAAAGCCAAGCACCGCAAGACGGCGAACAAAGACTGGACTGAGCATTGACGTAATCAGCATTGCGGTCAGCGCAAGCCCGCCAAAAAAGGCCTGACGCTGCACGTAGTGAAATGGCTCGAACCCGTTTTTAGCAGCCAAGGGCGGAGACGCCGCGAGACCAAGCAAAAGCCCGATACCGAAAAGAATTAGAATGCATGACATCGACCACTTGTCGACTGTACGCCACCACTTTGGAAGGATTGGCTCACCGTCCCGAACAGGGACGCTACCATACACCATTTCTGTCATAGATCACCGCTGATCGTTGCCTGTTGTGCCCTGTTTACTCAGGATTTATCTCTTGTTTAGCGAATCAGCCTGTTAATTGCCAGTGTTGTTTGAGCCACGTTTCGGAATGTCGCTAAGCGACATGCATGATGCGCATGGCTTTTTGCCATGCAAACTGCCTCCGGCGGGAGTTTAGGGGAAAAATGAAGTGCTTGAGTTCAAGCGCGTTGTTGTGCAAGTGAGCATGATGGAATTTGACACGATCATAATAGGCGCTGGAGCCGCAGGGATGATGTGCGCGGCGCATTCCGGCGGTCGCACATTGATTATCGACCACGCCAAAGCACCAGGTGAGAAAATTCGCATCTCAGGTGGCGGACGTTGCAATTTCACAAATTTAGACACCAAACCAGAGAATTTTATCTCTAAAAACCCTCATTTTTGTAAGTCTGCACTGAAGCGATATACGCAATGGGACTTTATTGACTTGATGGCAAAGCATCAGATTGCCTGGCACGAGAAGACTTTGGGGCAATTGTTTTGTGACGGTTCAGCAAAGCAAGTCGTGGCGATGCTACTACAAGAGATGGAGCGCGCTGGTGCTGAGCATTGGCTCAAGACATCTGTCGAAACGGTCGCACATACTGGTGAGGCTTTTCAGTTAAAGCTGATGCGCGAAGGCACTCCGATTGCGGTGAGCGCAAGGCACCTTGTTCTGGCGAGCGGGGGTAAATCCATTCCGAAGATGGGCGCGACAGGGCTTGCTTATGATTTGGCGACGCAGTTCGGCTTGACCCTCACTGATATTCGCCCTGCTTTGGTGCCCTTGACGTTTTCGGATCAGCGGTATGCCCCGATTTCAGGAGTAAGCACCCCTGTTCGCGCGCGTGCGAATGGCACAACGTTTGAAGAAGCCTGTTTATTTACTCATCGCGGCCTATCTGGACCCGCGATTTTGCAAGCGTCATCCTATTGGTGCGAAGGCGATGTCGTCAGCTTGGATCTTGATCCGGAAGGAGGCCTATTTGAGGCTTTGCGTGCTGCGCGACAAGAGCAAGGAAAGCGTGACATCACAACCATTTTGACCCAGCACTATCCTGCGCGTTTGGTGCAGCACTTGAGCGAGGAGCTGCAGATCAAAGGGCGTATCGGGGATCAG
>JAHEGL010000264.1 GCA_024645145.1 Planktotalea sp. | reverse complement strand
GTGACATAAAGCCGACCGTTTCGAATGACTCGTCGTTGTGCAAACTGGAACGTGAGCCTTCGATCGCTTGCAGATCCAGCGGTTCGCTGATCGTTACACGCGGCCCGCCAAGGTCCAAAGTTTCATGATCTGCATTATTTAAAAGCGCCTGAAACGCCTTTCGAAACGCCAACTCTTCATCGCCGCCAAATGCATCAATATATTTAGGTAAGTTGTAGTCTTTTACGAGCGACAAAATATTCCCCGCATCCATGCTCAACTTGCCTTCAAACTCAACGCGTTCGTTCAAAGTAAGCGATGATCCGACACGAAATGTACCCGACGGGACAAAGATCTTTCGCCCGTCTGCCGCTTGATCCGCCGCAACGAAAGCACCGTGATCATCCGTCAGCCCGTCGCCGACCGCGCCATAATCTCGCACATCCACAACGCTAATCATATCGCGGTGAAACGCGCTTGTAATATCTTCAATTTCGATGTCGTCAATGCGCACAACGCCGCCGTTAGGCCCTGTCAAGTCCAACCCGAAATGGCCGAACAGGGGCCGCGTCCCCAAACCATATCAACACCGGTACGTTGCCCTGAACCGACGATCGCGCTCACTTCGACGATCTCGCCATAAGCGCTCAAGCTCACAGAATTACCGGTCTCGTTTAGCCCACTCACATGAGCACCGCCTGACCCACCGGCCCGACCTGCGATGCGCACAGTTGGTAACGGACCACTCATCGCTTTAACTTTCGCTGTAATGCGCAGGTAACACCCGGGCAGAAGCGGCGTTTCCACCATATAGCGAAGCTTTTGGGTTGCATCCGTCTTTTGAATTTCAAGACACCCACTGAAATCCAAATCAGCGGGCACAAATGCCGCCGTTGCCGTGCCTTGATATGTATCGGAACCGGCCACCCCATCACCGCGCGTCCAAGCGTTCAACCCTTGAGAAAAGCTCGGCGGTTGAAGCACGACGCCGTCGGTTGTAGCCTTGTTCATAATGTCTTCCTCTTGCGCAAGGGCAGCGCAAAATGCTGCCCGTTTCCGATCGCAAGCGCGCGAAACCGCGGCTCTAGCGAATGCGTAAGAGTGATTATTAAGGCTTAAAAATTGCTGAGAGCACCGTCCGGTGCCCTGCAATCTTTATCAAGCTTGATAGTTCAGGCAGACAAGCCAGATGCTTTAATCAACTGTACTCCGTTGATTTTCCAACCGTTTTCGTCTTGGATCATTTGGTAGTCCAGAAAATGAATTTGTCCGGCCGCATCGCGCACTTGAACTTTTTGATACAAAGATCCGGCAACTGAACGCAGCTCTAAAAAACGAACATCCTCTGCACGGCGCACCATGGGATAACTGCGTGACACCATTACACCAAAGTTCTGATGCGTTCCAAACAACTGCTTTATGAACGGACTCGCATAAGTAAAGGCAGCCTCAAAATCATCAGATGAAAATGCATCAAACTGGTTTTGGATGGTCCCGGTGATCTGTGGCTTAGCGCTGTCTTGCGCGTATGAAACGCTGCTAAATGACAGCGTCAAAAATAACGTCAAAATCGCAATAACTCGAGTGAACATACCTTCGTTTTCCCTCTCTGTGTGAGAGAAAAACTAAGCCATGCACCTTTCAAGTCAAATCAGACGAGTTCACCCGCAAGTGCGCTATCGATCAATGCAATGGTTTCATCAACACCATAAAGGGCGATAAATCCACCAAACCGCGGGCCTTGGCTCGCACCAAGCAACACTTCGTAAAGCGCTGTGAACCAGTCCCGAAGCGGGTCAAAACGTTCCCGACCACAAGCAAAGATAAGGCTTTGCAACTCTTCGGCATCCAAGCCTTTGTCCCAATTTTTTAATCCATCTCGCAATGCAACCAAGGCCTCGCGCTCCAACTCAGATGGCGCACGAAACACTTTTGCAGGCTTCACAAAATCATTGTAATAGCGCACCGCAAACCCGGCCGCTTGATCCAAATCTTCATGTGTCTCGGCATTTGCCTCGGGAGCATAGCGCTGGATAAAGCCCCAAAGTTGGTCTTTATCTTCAGCACTGGACACCGACGCGAGGTTCAAAAGCATCGAAAACGGCACAACCATCTTGCTCTCAGGCACTTCACCACCATGGATATGCCAAACCGGATTGTTCAACTGCGCTTTGATGTCCTGTCCCGCAAAGGCGCGAAGCTGCTGATGATACTCATCTACAGCTTTTGGGATCACGTCAAAATGCATCCGCTTCGCGGTCTTTGGCTTTTGGTACATGAAGTACGACAGACTCTCGGACGATGCATACGTCAGCCATTGATCAATCGACACGCCATTGCCTGAGGTCTTGGAAATCTTTTGACCATTCTCGTCGAGGAACAATTCATAGGTGAAATGCTCTGGTGCAGGCATTCCCAAGATCCGGCAAATCTTGTCATAAATCGGTGTATTGGTGGAGTGATCCTTACCATACATTTCAAAATCAACCCCAAGGGCCGCCCACCGCGCGCCAAAATCGGGCTTCCACTGCAACTTCACATTGCCACCGGTGACAGGAACGGTCCACTCGCGACCCTCCTCATCATCGAAGGTAATCGTATAATCATCACGGTCTATAGACTTCATAGGAACGTACAAAACGCGTCCGGTGTCTGGGTGAAACGGTAGAAAGATCGAATACGTCTGACGGCGCTCTTCGCGCAGCGATGCCAGCATCACTTCCATAATGGCATCGTATTTATCGACTGCGCGCTTCAACACCTCATCAAACTTGCCGTTTCCGTAGAACTCGGTCGCGCTGATGAATTCATATTCAAACCCGAAAGTGTCCAAGAAACGACGCAACATAGCGTTGTTATGATGGCCAAAACTCTCGAACTCGCCAAACGGATCAGGGACCGACGTGAGCGGCTTTTGCAAATGTTCGGTCAAGCTATCAGCATTAGGCACATTGCTCGGCACCTTGCGCATGCCATCCAGATCATCGGAAAAACAAACAAGTTTCGTCGGATAATCACTAATTTCCTGAAACGCGCGCATTACCATGGTGGTGCGCGACACCTCACCAAACGTACCTATATGAGGCAAACCAGACGGACCATACCCTGTTTCAAACAGCACATAACCCTTTTCCGGCGCATCCTTTTTGTACCGTTTCAAAATGCGGCGCGCCTCTTCAAAAGGCCAAGCTTTTGAGCTCATTGCAGCGTCGCGCACATCAGACATATCAGGTCTCCAAAAAGAAACCTGCCCCAAACGGGCAGGCATATGCGCACTCCCTATTGAACGTGGGGGTTTTCGTCAATATTCTGCAACTGCACAGTTGCGTGCCAGAAAACGAAAGTGAGCCTTCCCGTGAATCAATCCGCGCCTCATCCACTAAGCCCGCAAGATTGTTTGGTCGCTCTCATGATCGCGGTCTCCGCATCTGATGAAGATATCCGCACAGTGGAATTAGTTAAA
>JAHEGL010000256.1 GCA_024645145.1 Planktotalea sp. | reverse complement strand
CCTTTACCCCAAACGGTATAATCCCTACCGTGATGAACTGTGCACACTAGAGACAATGATCGATGCGCTTGAGGCGCAGTCGCGCGCTTGGCGTGAAGATCACAAAGGTTGGCTGGCAAGGGCGTAAAGCTCTGGAAACGAAAGCCTTTTCATCGAGTCTTCGGTCACATCACGCCGCTGCGCTATGAGGATGATCCAGCAAAGCTCTCTAGTGCGATTACTGATGGGCGTCGACATATGGTCTGGGCAAGCGCCAAAAATACCCCAATCACCAATCAAACCGTGCGGGTTGAGGATGGTTTCCTACGCTCCAAAGGCCTCGGCGCAGAGCTGATTGCACCGCTCTCCTTAGTTCTCGATGATCTTGGAATCTACTATGATCCGTCGCGTTCCAGCCGTCTCGAAGAACTGATCCGTATGCGCGCCTTGCTTAGGCCAGATCAAAAAGAACGTTCAGAACGGCTCATAACAGCGCTCAAGACAACAAAGCTCAGCAAATATAATGTTGGCCACACTGAGTTGGTTGACCTGCCTGCAGGCCAGCGAATTTTTGTGCCTGGTCAGGTCGAAGACGACGCATCAATCCCTACAGGCACCAAAGCCATCAGCACAAATCTGGAGCTTTTAAGCGCTGCGCGCAGTGCGCATCCAGACGCTATAATCCTCTATAAACCGCACCCCGATGTTGAATCGGGTTTGCGCAAAGGAGAGGTTTCAGACGAAGATCTGAAGTCACTTTGCAATGTAGTATTGCGCAAAACAGATCCGATCACAGCGATTGAAGCCGTGGGTGAAGTTTGGACAATGACATCCTTACTTGGCTTTGAAGCGCTGTTGCGCGACAAAAAGGTGACCTGTTTAGGCACGCCCTTTTACGCAGGTTGGGGGCTAACAACTGATCTGGGTGCTGTTGCTGCACGGCGAAGCCTTCAAATCAGCTTGGAAAGCTTGGTCCATGCAACGTTGATAGACTACCCGCGCTATTTTGATCCAATATCAAAACTTGCTTGCCCTGTGGAAGTCGTGCTGGAGCGACTTGCGACTGACACACTGCCAAACCCCGGACCGTTCAACCGTATCACCGCGAAACTGCAAGGTGTCTTTGCAGGCTACGCACATCTTTGGCGTCGCTAGAGCTGCGCGCGCTCCCAAATATGTTCGATATCATCGCCAAGTTTGCGATGTGAGACCAGCTTGAGCCGCGCAGCATGAGATAGGATATCCTGCCCCATTGGCGCAACCCCTGCCCGACCATCACCACCAATCACAACACCGGCCGTATGGATGACGAGTCGATCTACGAGATCCGCTTGCAACAAACTTGCCGCCAATGACCCGCCCCCTTCGCAAAAGATCCGTGTCAAACCGTTTGCCCCAAGAACTTGCAACATACTGCTCGGATCAAGACCGGCGTCATTGCTCTCACACGCGATCAGCTTCGCCCCTAAAGCAAGCCACTCAGTCTGTTGTTTAACAGGTGCAGATGCGCCATGACACAGCCACACAGAAATATCAGAAGCCGTTTTCGCAAGCGTGCCGTCGCGTGAAATGTCCAAGCTTTGTGATGCAACAATGCGTGTCGGTTGCTGCGAGATCCCCAAGCCACGCACCGTCAAAGATGGATCATCTGCGCGTGCAGTCCCTGCCCCGACCAAGACGGCGTCATGTCGTGACCGCATCATATGGACAGCACGACGCGCGATGGCGCCCGTGATCCATTGACTGTCACCCGTGCGCGTCGCAATCCGCCCATCAAGGGTCAAAGCCAGCTTCAGGGTTAAGAATGGACGACCCATTTCAGTGCGTAGAAAAAAACCTGCGTTTAGTTCTGCTGCCTCATCAGCACAAAGACCAGTCTCGACTATAATCCCAGCCGCGCGCAATTGTTCGAACCCACGTCCCGAGACGCGTACGTCACTATCCTGCATCGCACCAACAACATGCACGATGCCCGCTTTGATGAGCGCCTCACTACAAGGCGGCGTTTGCCCATAATGCGCACAAGGCTCGAGTGTGACGTAAGCGGTCGCACCCTTTGCGCGATCACCCGCCTGAGCTAAAGCAACAGTTTCTGCATGTGGACGACCACTTGGCTGCGTCCAACCGCGACCGACAATCCGGCCTTCATTTACAAGGATGCAACCCACTGCTGGGTTAGGCCAAGTCACGCCAAGGCCCCGCCGCGCAAGCGACAAGGCCATTTTCATGTAAGCGTGATCGCTTAACTTCACTCTTCCGGTGTTACGTCTGGACGCAACTCAGAAACGAACTTGTCAAAATCGTCTGCGGCTTGGAAGTTCTTGTAAACACTTGCAAAACGCACATAAGCCACTGTGTCGATCCGCGCGAGCGCTTCCATCACAATCTCACCTATTTGCTTGGAGTTGATATCCGTTTCGCCCATGCTCTCCAAACGGCGCACAATGCCCGAGATCATCTGATCCATCCGCTCTGGCTCGACCGGACGCTTTTGAAGCGCGATCCGAATGGAGCGTTCCAGCTTGTCGCGATCGAAATCTTCACGACGACCGTTTGACTTGATCACAACCAAGTCGCGCAACTGCACGCGCTCATATGTTGTAAATCGTCCACCGCACGCGGGGCAAAAACGCCGACGCCTGATGGATACGTGGTCCTCAGCAGGACGGGAGTCCTTTACCTGAGTGTCTATATTTCCGCAAAATGGGCAGCGCATGGCCGTCCCCCTATAACTGTCTCTGCCTCTTACTGTGGGCTTGCCCCACTTATCCACAGGCTTTATAGATCTCCCGCTAGGATTTGGGTAGAGTGTATTTTGAGACCCTGCATCTAGTGTGGCAGCTGGGACTCACGGGAACGTATTTATCCATTCGCTTCAATCATCGCTTTGAGACTCTCAAGACCCTTCTCGTAGTCTGCGCCAACAATGCGATCCATCAAAAGCCCCATGTAACGCCCCACAGGGCTAGCCCCCATGTCAGTCTCTAAACTCCAACTCACAATCGTTTTTTCGCCAAGGTCATCAACAATAAACGCGGCAATCGCCGTTCCCATGTTGCCAAAGTCGAGCTCAGAAACAACCTTTTCGTTCTCGACCATTTCAATAATTTTTTGCGCGCCACTGCCGACGTTGGGAGGATCAGAGCTCCAAACAAGTTTCGCGCCAACGCCAGTTTCAGGACCCGAATAATCAAGTTCAATGTCAGGATCGATGCCCAACCAAGGCGACCAGTCAGCCGTTGATTTTAGCCCATCGAGCTGAGCAAAAACAACAGAAATTGGCGCATCGATCTCAATAGATCGTTCTACTTTGACCTGACGCGAAAACACAAAGGACACACATGCCAAGACAACAATAAGTGCTATCAAAATCGTTAGAACGAGTTTCAACATGCGCATAAGGCGCTCCCGTTTTCGACAAGAAAAGCAAAGATGGAATGTTTTAGTCAACCAAAGCTATTGCCAAA
>JAHEGL010000250.1 GCA_024645145.1 Planktotalea sp. | reverse complement strand
CTGAGTGCCGCAACCACCAGCAGAAGCGGCAAGATTGGCGCGACCACTTTCATCAAATCAATGATCGCGGGCTCGTCTAGAGACAGTGGGTCACTATCAAAGGCATAGGTCAAAAGGACGATATAGAGACAATAAATGCCAGCGGATATATACTGGGCCAGCCGCATAGATCGGATTCTCATCTGCGCATCATAGGTCGCCCCAAGGTAGCGTGACGTCTCAAACCCCCTGCACAGTGACAATCAAACCCGCCATAAGGGTAAGGCCCGCCCAACCGGTGACCTGAGGGGCATCAAACTGCAACGCGTTTTGGCTGGTGACTTCGCCAAAATGCACAGCTAGGCCGAATAGAAGGCCTGCAATGATTGCCAGTTTAAGGCCGACGGAAACCTGTTCCATGCGCTCAAGCGCAGAAAAGCCGCGCATCAACCCTGTGAACAAGATCAAAAGGAAAACTGCCGTGGTTAGCAAATTGGCATGAAACGCGTCATCAAGCTCCGTTAGGCTTACTCCAAATGCACCAAACAGGTTGAGGTAGTAAGCGACAGACACAACGAACGCGAACGCAAGGACACTAGACGCCAGTATCTCCAGCCCACTGATCAATCGTGAATTGGATGGATTTGTTTGAATGTCGGCAATGTTGAAACGGATTGCGCTGCCGAACAGATAGGCCACCAAACACAAACCGACCATGAAAAGTGGCGCATAACCGCCATAGCTCACATCAATAATTGGCCCGAGCACCAAAAAGCCGCTACCGATGATAGAAGCCAAAGGCGTAATAGTTGCACGCCAGACGATGGAATTGGCCACGCGAGGCCAGATCAATATCGCACCAGAAATGGTGACAAATGCAACGATAAGCGCGTTCATCATAAATTTACAAAACCAGATAGGTTAGGGAAGAACAACACAGTCGTGAGATCAATCCGGACATTGGTGAACATAGCGACATTCGCCGCTGTGGGCTCGCACCAGCGATTCACAGATCATTCGATCACTCTGCCTGACACAATAATTTTTTTGATCCTTTGCCTCCCTCGTCTCTCCCCACTAGAACCCTCTCTCTTTCCGCACTACATAGCCCTAAAGCAAAGCCTCAAGGAGCGCGCGCCATGATCGGGAAAAATAAAGGTCGCATGACCAAAGACGGTATTCGCATCTATGAAGAAGCGGACTTCGCAGGCATGGCAGCAGCAGGCAAACTCGCGGCGCAAATTCTTGACGAGGTCGCCGAGCTGGTCACCGTCGGGCAAACCACAGGCGTCATTGATAAATTCATCGAGGATCGAGTGACCGCCGCTGGCGCGATCTCTGCCACGATTGGCTACAAGGGCTACAAGCACGCGAGCTGTATTTCGATTAACCACGTTGTCTGTCACGGCATTCCCGGTGACAAAAAGCTGAAAGACGGCGATATCGTCAACATCGATGTAACCGTCATTGTCGATGGCTGGTTCGGAGACACGTCGAGGATGTATGTCGCCGGCAAACTGTCCCGCAAAACTGAGCGCTTGTTGCAAGTGACGCATGATGCTTTGTTCAAAGGGATCGAAGCAGTCAAGCCGGGCAACACCTTTGGCGACATTGGTGCTGCGATCCAAACGTTTGTGGAGGGCCATCGCATGTCCGTCGTGCGCGATTTCTGCGGGCACGGACTAGGCCGCGTGTTTCACGCGCCGCCCAATGTAGTGCACTATGGTCGTCCGGGCACAGGCGCGGTTCTGGAACCAGGTATGCTCTTTACGATTGAACCTATGGTGAATTTGGGTCGGCCAGAGACGAAGGTTTTGGCCGATGATTGGACAGCCGTAACGCGGGATAAATCCCTATCGGCGCAGTTTGAGCATTCCATTGGGGTGACGGAGACAGGGTACGAGATCTTCACGCTGTCGCCCGCGGGGAAGTATCATCCGACGTATGAGCTATAAGCGCTTAAGCGCGTTTTCAATTCCCTGTTAAGCCCTCCGTCGCAGGCACAGGCCTGCGGTTTGTCACATTCGCAGGCTTGCGCTTCTCATAGAAAGCATTGCCACCTGTGGCCGCGACATAATGTATGTTGTTGAAATCGGCTTTATACCAAGCGGCGTGGAAGAACTTGGAACTGGTGATGCGCGGATGTCTTTCCCCACTCAGAACAGAGCGCGCAGTACCCATGATCAGCGGCGCTGTGTTCAGCCCCATCTGACGTGTCATAACACCCGGCGCGAACTGGTTCTTCTGAGAAAAAACACTGCAGACAGTATTGGTAAAGGCAGCAGATTTAACGCGATTCATAACTACGCTTCCAACGGCTATCATGCCATCACGGCTTGAGCGGTTGGACTCAAAATACATCGCACGCGCCATGCACTCTAACGCATCCCCAGGCACTGCTTTAGTCGGTTCCGGTGCTTTTTCACGCTTGCCACAGCTGGCAACGATCAAAAGTGCGCACAGGACGGTTATAGTGACGTGAGCGCTGTGAATGGGTCTAACTCCTGACTTCAAGCCGCCAACCGAGTCGATCCCATCGCCAGAAACTTCTCGCGACGTGCTTGGATCAACGCTTTCGCGTCCATGCCTTGCAAATCATCTAGCATCGCCGAAATTGCGTTGCTCACGGCGTCCATTGTCGCGGGGCGGTCACGGTGGGCACCGCCTAAAGGCTCGTCCACGATGCGATCTACCACGCCGAGTTGCTGCAAATCTTGAGCCGTCAAACGCAAAGCTTCCGCCGCTTCGCGCATCTTTTCGCTGTCTTTCCACAGGATCGACGCGCAGCCCTCGGGGGAAATGACGGAGTAAACAGAATGCTCGAGCATCGCGAGCTTGTTGGCCGTCGCGAATGCTACAGCGCCACCAGAACCGCCCTCGCCAATGATCACGCTGACCAAAGGCACACCAATCTGCAAACACATCTCGGTGGAGCGCGCGATGGCTTCAGATTGACCGCGCTCTTCCGCACCTTTTCCAGGGTATGCACCGGGAGTATCCACAAGCGTTACAACTGGAAGGTTAAACTTGCTCGCCATCTCCATCAAACGGATCGCTTTGCGATAGCCTTCGGGCCGCGCCATGCCAAAATTGCGCGCGATACGCGTGGCAGTATCGTTCCCTTTGTCCTGGCCAATGACCACAACCGGACGATCCTTAAACCGCGCAAGCCCACCCATGACTGCGTGATCATCGGCAAAGCCACGGTCACCAGCAAGAGAGGTGTAATCAGTGAAAATGCTAGACAGATAATCCGCACAATGCGGACGCTCCGGATGACGCGCAACTTGGCATTTTCGCCAAGGGGTCAGGTTGCCGTAGAGTTCCACAAGCATATCCGCGCCTTTTTGATCAAGCGCAGCGGCTTCGTCTTCGACATCCGTTTCTTCATTGGCACGTGCCATTGCGCGCAGCTCTTCGGCTTTGCCTTCAATTTCCGCCAGTGGTTTTTCGAAATCGAGATAGTTCATGGGG
>JAHEGL010000243.1:613-3461 GCA_024645145.1 Planktotalea sp. | reverse complement strand
TTGCTCCGCGTTTTACAGTTTCTTAAGACGCGAATACATCATCCTTAAAAGACGTTTTCTGCAAGGAAAGTGCCTTTTTTGTGTGAAGATTTTTTAAACTTCTGGCGATCCCGGGAGGAATCGAACCCCCAACCCCCTGCTTAGAAGGCAGGTGCTCTATCCAGTTGAGCTACGGGACCGCGCGGGTCAATATATCGCGCGAAGCGACCCCGGGTTGCAAGCAAAAACACCGACTTAAAGGTCGAGTTGCGCCAAAATTTCGGCTCTGTCCGCGTCTCGCGCGGGTGCATCTTTCAAGCGCGCCACCTTTCCATCAAAGCGCGGCGCAGCGCTCCCCTGTAGGTGACCATTCTTATCATCCCATACCCCGCGCGCTTTCATATGCGGCTCTTGTGCGGCCTCCATTGGGCTGAGTACCACGGCAACACAAGCATCAGACCCTTCAAACTGCGATGCCCACTCAGCACGTGATTTTTCCAGAAATATCTTAGCAAGCCGTGCGGTTTGAGCCGCCCATTGCCGCGCATCGTGCTGAGCGGCCATCGACGGATCACTTTGTAAATCTAGAGCCTGAAGTAAAACTTGATAAAACTTCGGCTCGAGCGCTTGTACCGAGATGTGCCCACCACACGCACACATATAACTGCGCGACCAATGTGGCCCATCCAGAAGGCTCGCCCCCCTTTTGTCTGACAAGCCGCCGCCCTGCCCTAAAGCCATGAGCAAGTTCATCATGTGCGCGGAGCCGTCGACAATCGCAGCATCCACAACGCAGCCTTTTCCCGTGCGACCTGCCTTGATGACCCCAGCGAGCATGCCCGCAACAAGATACAAAGCGCCGCCACCGATATCACCCAGCAAAGTAGCGGGTGTGACAGGTGCATCATCAGGCAGACCCGCATAGTAAAGCGCGCCTGAGGTGGCGATATAGTTAAGATCGTGCCCCGCTTGTTGCGCACGCGGGCCGCTTTGTCCCCAGCCTGTCATGCGGCCAAAAACCAGCTTTGGATTATCTGCAAGGCATTGCTCTGGCCCCAAACCCAAACGTTCCATAACACCGGGGCGAAATCCCTCTATCACCCCTTCGCTCGCTGCAATCAAAGCCCGCGCAATGGCCAAATCTGCGGGGTCTTTCAGGTTTAGCGCAATAGAGCGCTTGCCACGATCCAGCAGACTGGCTTCAGCCGTGATACTGTCTGCCTTGCCTTTGCGGTGGATCACAGTGACCTCTGCACCCAAATCCGCAAGCATCATCCCAGCGAAAGGTGCTGGCCCAAGCCCTTCTATCTCAATGATTTTCAGCCCGTCGAGCATGTTGCTTAGAACGCCTTGAAGGTCATCGTAGTCAACGACCGCTCAATCCCTTCGATGGGCAGCAAGTGTTCGTTGATGTATTTTCCAATGTCTTCATTTTCAGGAATATACATCTTCACAATCAAATCATATTCGCCCGAGGTCGAGTAAATCTCCGAGTGAATTTCCTCGAATGCGATTTTTTCCGCAACCGTGTAAGTCGTGCCGGGTTTGCACCTGATTTGCACAAATACGCATGTAGACATTGTGAATGATCCTTTTCGTGACGTAGCGCCAATACTTACGTCAAAGCTGGCACGAAGGTCACGCCAACGCAATCGCGAAACGTGACCGCTTGGCGCGCGCGGCGCGGGTGCTATAAGGGCGCTAACTTACAATGCTTTAAGGAGCGCCTCAATGCGGACAGCTAAGGTAACACGCGCAACTGCGGAGACTGATATTTCTGTCGAGATCAATCTCGATGGCACGGGTGTCTATGACAATCAGACTGGCGTTGGCTTCTTTGATCACATGCTCGATCAACTTGCACGCCATTCCTTGATTGACATAACGATCCGCGCCACAGGCGATTTGCACATAGATGATCACCACACTGTTGAAGACACGGGCATTGCTTTGGGGCAGGCATTGGCAGAAGCGCTTGGCGACAAGCGCGGGATACGGCGCTATGGTGAATGCCACCTTCCAATGGATGACGCGCAGGTGCGCTGCGCACTAGACCTCTCAGCGCGGCCTTTTTTGGTGTGGAATGTAGAGCTTCCAACGCAAAAAATAGGCGCGTTTGATTGTGAATTGGTACGCGAATTCTTCCAAGCCTTTGCAACGCATGGTGGGATAACCTTGCACGTCGATCAACTGCACGGCTTTAACAGCCACCACATTGCAGAAGCTGCTTTTAAAGCCGTCGCGCGCGCATTGCGCATCGCCGTTGAGACGGATCCGCGTAAATCGGACGCCGTGCCGTCGACCAAAGGAACGCTTTAAGTGCTCACCGCGATTATTGATTATGAGAGCGGTAACTTGCACTCCGCCGAGAAGGCCTTCGGGCGAATGGCTGCGGAAGTTAACGCTGGCGACGTCATAGTGACCAGTGACGCTGATGTCGTAGCACGCGCTGATCGGATTGTTTTGCCCGGCGACGGTGCTTTTCCAGCCTGTGTGAAAGCCCTTAAAGGTACAGGCGGGCTATTTGATGCGCTGCAAGATGCGGTCACAGTCAAAGCGCGCCCTTTCTTGGGGATTTGCGTCGGTATGCAGCTTATGGCCACATTGGGTCGTGAGTACGAAACAACTGATGGCCTTGGCTGGATTGATGGCGAAGTCGTCAAGATCACCCCGTCCGACGAAAGCCTGAAAGTGCCTCATATGGGCTGGAATGATCTCGTGATCGACACGCCCCACCCTGTTTTTGAAGGCATTGAGACGGGTGATCACACATACTTTGTGCACTCATACCATTTTGATGTCGCCAAACCTGCTGAACGCCTTGCGCATGTAGATTATGCAGGTGACATCACTGCAATTGTGGGTCGCG
>JAHEGL010000243.1:0-603 GCA_024645145.1 Planktotalea sp. | reverse complement strand
ATGCTGGGGATGCAGTTTCACCCAGAGAAAAGCCAGCAAGTTGGCCTGCAGCTAATCTCTAACTTTCTGACTTGGACGCCGTAAACCCTTAGTTTACTCGGCTCCAAGTGCCACCATCACGACATACGCCAAGAACGCATCCCTGAACGATAAGCTTGTTTCCAGATAGCTTCAGCTTTCCGTTATAGGTTTTATCGCGGTCAGGCGAATAGGCTTTGCCCTTGCCATATTTGCCAGCACCTGTGTTCACCATGTCCCAGATGAGCTTGCGACCTTGGTTCTCGGAGGTAAACGTTTTGCCGTTTGCATCGAATGATTTGGTTAAAACACCGCAAATCTTGCTGCCACAAGCAGAAACGGTGATGAGGCCCGAGTTGCCATTGTCATCTTTTGAGGTTTGCCATGTGCCAAAAACCGGATCTGCAAATGCCACTGTTGCCGTCACCAACGAAACCGCCGCAATTGTAAGAAGTGCTTTCATCTTTTTTTCTCCCGTTTATTTGACGCAAGAGTGCAAGGCCCCCTGCAACAAAGCAAGAGTTGACGCTACGCCCGTTGCAAAATCGGCAATCTCATGCGAAGGGATGCGCACGTAATAAAAAG
>JAHEGL010000239.1 GCA_024645145.1 Planktotalea sp. | reverse complement strand
CCACCGTTGGATTTGATATTGTCAGACCCCCACAAAACCAACGCCACAGTTTTTGGCAAAGTCTCATGTGTTCTCAGAAGTTCCGCCGCTTGCAGCGCACCATCTTCCATCGCGTAGGCGGTGGGCATACGGAACGGATCAAATGCGTGAATGTTGCGCCCTGTCGGCAAAATATCAGGTGCGCGGATCACGTCACCGCCCGCAACAGGCTGGATGAATTTGCCATTCATTGCGCTCATCAAAGCGCTAAGTTCAACAGAGGTTGCAAGATGCTTGCGCGCAGTTTCACGCGCCGCTTTGGTCTCAAAACTCATCTGATCAAGCGTGTTTTGAACTGACTCTTCTGACAGCTCACGCCCAACAATGTGCAAGCCATCAGGGATCAGAGCATCTTCAGTTTCCAGCAATTTCAGCCAAAGCGTGCCGAGATCGTCGCATTCGAGATGCACAGTCTCTGCTTGCACGCGGATCAGCTTTTCAAGTGCTTCGACACCTTCATCAGAGGGGTTAAGGCTGCGCCATTTCGTCAGGCTGTCTTTCAGATCTGCCAAACCACGATACAGCCCGGACGCCTGCAAAGGTGGCGTTAAATGGGTAATTGTCACGGCGTTTGTGCGCCGTTTCGCTAGCGTCGCCTCAGACGGGTTATTCGCTGCATATAGGTAAACGTTTGGCATGTTGCCCATCAAACGATCAGGCCAGTCATTACCGCCACATCCGTTTTGTTTACCGGGCATAAATTCGAGCGCGCCATGCATGCCGAAGTGCAGAACAACATCAGCTTTCAGGTCATGCTTGAGATACTGGTAAAACGCGCTGAACGCATGGGTCGGGGCAAAGCCGCGTTCAAAGAGTAAGCGCATTGGGTCGCCCTCGTAGCCAAAGGTGGGCTGCACACCGACAAAGACATTTCCGAAGTGCGCGCCAAGTACGAATACTTCGCGACCATTGGATTGCACACGACCAGGCGCTGCGCCCCACGTGGCTTCGATTTCATCAAGCCAAGGCGTATTCGCAACAATCGTATCCGCACTGACGCAAGCCGCAACATTGGCATCTTGGCCGTACGTTTGCGCATTGCCTTTGAGGACAGCCTCACGAAGGGCATCAACACTTGCGGGCGGCGTCAGATCATAGCCGCGCGCCTTCATCTCGTGAAGCGTGTTAAATAGGCTTTCGAAGATGGACAAATAGGCAGCGGTTCCAACAGCACCAGCATTTGGCGGGAAGCCAAACAACACAATGCCAACTGTCTTTTCAGCGTTCTTTTTACGGCGCAAAAGCGCAAGGCGCTCGGCTTTTTCGGCCAAAGCATCAACTCGCTCAACACAAGGCGCCATCGCCTTCACATCGCCAACCGCAGCACATTTATGCGCGCAACCTGTGCATCCGTCAGGCGCATGGCGCCCTGCGAAAACAGTCGGGTTTGTTGCGCCATCAATCTCTGGCAAAGCAACAAGCATGGTTGCTTCAATCGGGCTGAGACCTTGATCACCACCCGCCCATTGCGCGAGGGTTTGAAACTCCAGCGGTTGCGCTGCGACGTAGGGCACATCAAGTGCGCTCAGCGCATCAACCGCACCTGTGCTGTCATTATATGCAGGGCCACCAACAAGCGAGAAGCCTGTCAAAGACACAAGCGCGTCGATCTTGCCAAGGTAGTAAGCGTCAATCGCAGGGCGTCCATCAAGACCACCGGCAAAAGCCGGAATAACGCGCATTCCGCGCGCTTCAAAAGTACGGATCACATGATCATAATGCGCCGTGTCGCCCGCAAGCACGTAGCTGCGCAGCATCAGCAATCCGATGGTTGGCCCTGTGCCTTTAATCGGCAAATCAGCGACATCTGTTACGATATGGTGATCTGGCAGATCAGGATGATAAAGACCCGTCTCAGGATATTCGATCGGTTCATCAGCTTGAACACCGCGCCATTCTGGACGCGAAGAATAACGCGAAATCAGGAACCGCACGAGGCTTTCGACATTGTCGTCAGACCCACCAAGCCAATACTGCATGCTCAAGAACCAAGCGCGCAAATCTTGGGATTTGCCAGGGATCAGTTTCAGGATCTTGGGCAAGCGGCGCAGCATCTTCATTTGACCCGCGCCAGAACCGCCAGACTTTTTCGACGGCTTTAGCTTTTTCAGCAACGCAATCGCGCCCGTCGCAGGGCGCATCATATCGAGATCGCCCATTTTAGTCAGTTGAACAATCTCTTGATCCGCGATCACACCCACCATCGCATCACACGCATCGCGGCGTGCTTTGAGATCAGGCAAGATCATTTGGATGTGCTCTTCGAGGAAGATCACAGAACTTACGATAATATCAGCGGTCGCGACATCAGCCTTGGCGGCGTTAAGCGCGCTCGCGTCCTTGGCCCATTCCGCAGCCGCATGAATCTTCAAATGCAACCCCGGAAAATCCATCGCCAAAGCTGGAGCAACCCGCGCAGCAGGTCCTGCCGCGTGGCGGTCCAACGTCACAAGAACGACGTTGTAAGGCTTATGCATTACATCATCGCGCAAAGTGGGCTTTGGCCTCGTAGAGTGTGTCGATAGAAATTTGATTGAGGCCTTGCTCAACCGCATAGCTTTCTGTGTTGCGGCGTGCTTTGCCGCGTACAAAGAACGGAATCTTCTTCAATTCACGTTCGGCGTCTGACAGCCAGATGACATTGTCATCAACAGGCACTTCTTCGATCACAGGTGAGCTGGCCGCTTTCTTGGGCGAGTGTCCGCCATGATGGCTTGGACCAGCGGCATCGTTGAATTCAAAATCTTCGCGGAACATGTGCAACAAGTGCTCTTCCAGCCCCATGACAAGCGGATGGATCCACGTATCAAACAGTACATTCGCACCCTCAAACCCCATCTGCGGCGAGTAGCGCGCAGGGAAGTCTTGTACGTGCACAGGTGCGGAAATAACGGCACAAGGAATGCCTAGGCGCTTGCCAATGTGGCGCTCCATCTGAGTGCCGAGGATCATTTCTGGCTGAAGCTCTTCAATCGTCTTTTCAACGAGCAAATAATCGTCGGTGATCAACGCCTCGACGCCGTACTCTTTTGCAGTCTCGCGCACATCCCGCGCCATTTCGCGGTTGTAGCACCCCATGCCAACGACTTCGAAACCCATCTCGTCACGCGCAACACGTGCTGCGGCTTTGACGTGTGTGCCATCGCCAAAGATGAACACGCGTTTGCCAGTCAGGTAAGTACTATCGACAGAACGCGACCACCATGTTTGGCGAAGGCGATCTGAATCGATCTCATTTGTAGAGCCGCTCAGCTGACGGATTTCTTCGATAAACTCCCATGTCGCACCAGCGCCGATTGGGATCGTCTTGGTATAAGGTTGCTCAAACGCGCGCTCGCAATGACGCGCTGCCATTTCGCCGGTTTCAGGGTAAAGCAACACGTTGAAATGCGCTTGTCCCATCTTGGCGATATCGCTTGGCGTG
>JAHEGL010000228.1 GCA_024645145.1 Planktotalea sp. | reverse complement strand
CCATTTTTGGGATATGGCAGAGGCGAATGGCATCGATGCATCGCGTTTCCCTAAGCTCGAAGAAGGCCACATTCCGCTGCTCGATGACAGCCATGTTGCAATGTCCGTTAACCTTGATGCGTGCATCCAATGCGGTCTCTGCGTGCGCGCTTGCCGCGAAGTGCAAGTCAACGATGTGATTGGCATGTCTGGACGTGGTCAGAACTCTTACCCGACGTTCGATCTTGCTGATCCAATGGGCGATAGCACCTGCGTGGCTTGCGGTGAATGTGTGCAAGCCTGCCCAACGGGTGCGCTGATGCCGTCCACTGTGGTTGATGAAAACCAAGTCGGGGATCGCGCTGATTTCGATACTGAAACCGAAAGCGTCTGCCCGTTCTGCGGTGTTGGCTGCAAAGTCTCACTCAAGGTCAAAGACAACAAAGTTAAGTATGTCGAAGGCATAAATGGCCCCGCGAATGAGGGGCGTTTGTGCGTCAAAGGGCGTTTCGGGTTTGATTACATCCACCATGAGCACCGCCTGACGAAACCGCTTATCCGCTGCGATGAGGCGCCTGCAAAGGGGCTAAACGTTGATCCGGGCGATGTGCTCACACATTTCCGTGAAGCGAGCTGGGAAGAGGCGATGGCGCATGCCGCTGGTGGCCTTGCCAAGCTGCGCCAAGCGCACGGTGGGCAGTCGGTTGCAGGTTTTGGCAGCGCGAAATGCACCAATGAAGAAGCGTATTTATTCCAAAAGCTGATCCGCCAAGGTTTCCAGCATAACAACGTCGATCACTGCACACGTCTGTGCCACGCATCTTCTGTTGCGGCGCTGATCGAAAACGTCGGCTCTGGCGCGGTTACGGCAACTTTTAACGAGATTGAAAACTCCGACGTTGCCATCGTCATTGGCGCGAACCCAGTGGAAAACCACCCTGTCGCGGCGACCTATTTCAAGCAGTTCACCAAACGCGGTGGCAAGCTGATTGTGATGGATCCACGCGGGCAGGGGCTTAAGCGACACGCAAGCCATATGCTGCAATTCCGCCCCGGCGCGGATGTGAGTATGCTCAACGCGATCATGCATGTGATCGTTGAAGAAGGGCTGTACGATCAGCAATATATCGATGCCTACACCGAGAATTGGGAAGCGGAAAAAGAGCACCTTAAAGCCTTCACACCCGAAGCGATGGAGCCGATTTGCGGCATCGCCCCTGATGTGATCCGCGATGTGGCGCGCACTTTTGCGGGTGCCAAGGCGGGCATGATTTTCTGGGGTATGGGTGTCAGTCAGCACATTCACGGCACTGATAATTCGCGCTGCCTTATCAGCCTCGCGCTGATGACTGGCCAAGTGGGTCGTAAAGGCGCTGGCCTGCACCCCCTGCGCGGTCAGAACAACGTTCAAGGGGCTTCGGATGCAGGCCTCGTGCCGATGTTTGTGCCTGATTACCGCTCTGTCGAAGACGACGCAGTGCGCGAGGATATCTTTGGTGTCTGGGGCCGTGATGACGATTGGTCCAACAAACGTGGTTTGACTGTGACCGAGATTGTCGATCAGGCCTATGCGGGCAACATCAAGGGCATGTATATTCAGGGCGAAAACCCTGCCATGTCCGACCCTGATGTAGAGCACGCGCGTGACGCCTTTGCCAAGCTCGAACATCTTGTTGTGCAGGATATTTTCCTCACTGAAACGGCATGTTTTGCCGATGTGATCCTGCCTGCCTCTGCGCTTTATGAAAAGAACGGCACTGTCTCGAACACCAACCGCCAAGTTCAGCGCGTGCGGCCTGCTGTGACTCCACCCGGTGAAGCGCGTGAAGATTGGGCGATCACTGTGGAATTGGCACAACGTTTGGGGCTCGATTGGGACTACACCGACGCAAGCCAAGTCTTTGCGGAGATGAAGCAAGTGATGAAGTCGCTCGACAACATTACGTGGGATCGCCTTAAGACAGAAACTGTGACGTATCCGTCGCTTAGTCCTACAGACCCGGGCCAAGCGGTTGTGTTCGGCGATGGCTTCCCGCGTGCAGATGGCCGTGCGCGCTTTACGCCTGCTGCAGTGATTGCTCCGGACGAAGCGCCGGATAAGGAATACCCGATGATCATGACCACGGGTCGTCAGCTGGAGCATTGGCATACGGGGTCAATGACCCGCCGTGCTATGGTACTGGACGCGGTTGAGCCTGAGGCGAATTGCTCGCTGCATCCCAAAACGCTGCGTGCGTTGGGAGTTGAACCGGGCGGCATGGTGCGTCTGACAACGCGTCGCGGCTCTATCGATATAATGGCCCGCGCAGATCGCGCAGTGTCGGAGGACATGGTGTTCGTACCCTTCGCTTACGTCGAAGCGGCGGCGAATGTGTTGACTAATCCAGCTATCGATCCGTACGGGAAAATCCCCGAATTCAAATTCTCGGCGGTGCGCGTCGAGGCCGTTCAGACAATCGCTGCGGAATAAGCGGCCACAAAATTTTCAACAGGAAGTAAGACCCATGGGATATAAATCAGACATCGAAATCGCGCGTGAAGCCGATAAAAAGCAAATCCAAGAGATTGGAGCGAAGCTTGGCATCGATAGCAAAGACTTGCTGCCCTATGGCCACGATAAAGCGAAGGTTTCTCAGGAATTTATCAACGGTGTTCAAGGTAACAAGAACGGCAAATTGATCCTTGTGACTGCGATCAACCCAACACCGGCGGGTGAGGGTAAGACGACAACGACTGTTGGTCTTGGCGACGGTCTAAACCGCATCGGTAAAAAGGCGGCTGTCTGCATTCGCGAAGCGTCCTTAGGGCCAAACTTCGGCATGAAGGGTGGCGCTGCTGGAGGTGGTTATGCACAAGTCGTCCCGATGGAGGATATGAACTTGCACTTCACAGGTGACTTCCACGCGATCACATCGGCGCACTCTTTGCTCTCTGCGATGCTCGACAACCACATCTATTGGGGCAATGAGTGCGACATCGACATCCGCCGCGTCCAGTGGAAGCGTGTCGTCGATATGAATGATCGTGCCTTGCGTCAGATCACAGCGTCTTTGGGCGGTGTTGCGAACGGCTTCCCGCGTGAAGCGGGCTTTGACATCACAGTGGCGTCCGAAGTTATGGCGATCTTGTGCCTCGCAAAAGATCTTAAGGATCTTGAGAAGCGCTTGGGTGATATGATCGTTGCATATCGCCGTGATCGCAGCCCAGTCTTCTGCCGAGACATTAAAGCCGAAGGTGCGATGACTGTTTTGCTGAAAGACGCGATGCAGCCAAACCTTGTGCAGACGCTTGAAAACAACCCTGCCTTCGTGCACGGCGGTCCATTTGCCAACATTGCGCATGGCTGTAACTCTGTGATTGCGACGACGACCGCGCTTAAGATTGCTGACTTCGTTGTGACAGAAGCAGGTTTCGGTGCTGATCTTGGTGCTGAAAAGTTCATGAATATCAAATGCCGCAAAGCTGGTTTGTCACCTGATTGCGTTGTCTTGGTTGCGA
>JAHEGL010000221.1 GCA_024645145.1 Planktotalea sp. | reverse complement strand
AGATGCTGATACGTTTGATGACACGGATGATCTTTACGAAAAACTTGCAACGCGTATGGCACAAGGCCCTTGTGCGTGTGTGTTCATTGACGAAGCACAGTTTTTATCAGAAGACCACGTTTGGCAGCTCGCGCGCGCGGTCGACGACTTGAGGGTACCTATCATGTGTTACGGCTTGCGCGTCGATTTTCGCGGCAAGCTCTTTCCTGGCTCTGCGGCATTGTTAGCGCTGAGCGATGAAATGCGCGAAGTGCGCACCATTTGTCATTGCGGGAAGAAGGCAACGATGGTCATTCGACAGGACGAAAATGGCCGTGCTTTAACAGAAGGCGAACAAGTTCAAATCGGTGGTAATGAGGTCTACGTCTCACTGTGTCGCCGTCATTGGCGCGAAGCAACAGGCCGCTAAAAATGCTCTTAAACAGGGTTCGGCAATGCCTTGTCCTTTGCGAAAGCCACAGCATTTTCGACAGCCATCAATCCCATATTCGTACGCACTTCCAACGTTGCCGTACCAAGGTGCGGAAGCAGGACAACATTTTCCATCGCCTTCAACGCGTCGGGAACCTTGGGTTCAAACTCATACACATCAAGCCCAGCGCCCGCGATCTGACCCGATTGCAAGGCTTCAATCAGTGCGTCTTCTTCAACCACTTCACCGCGCGCGATATTGATAAGATGCGCATGTGGCTGCATGGATTTAAGCACATCCGCGTTTACCAAATGCATCGTTGATCCCCCCGGAACAGCAACCACCAGCACATCAACTTGAGCAGCAAGCTCATTCAAACTCGCAATTTGATCAGCAGGAAAATCCGTCGTTTTGATTGAGCGATTAAAATAGCTAACCTTCATCCCAAACCCGAAATGGCAACGCCGCGCAATCGCCTGACCAATCCGGCCCATACCGACAATGCCGACATGTTTGCCACTTAAATGTAGTCCGAGCATTTGCGTCGGATGCCACCCTTCCCAAGCAGCTGAGCGCACCAAGCGCTCCCCCTCGCCTGCGCGCCGTGCGCTCATGAGCATAAGGGTCATCGCGATATCCGCCGTCGCATCAGTCACTGCACCCGGTGTGTTGGTGACAAAAAGGCCCACCGCTTTCGCAGCAACCACATCAATATGGTTAAACCCGACCCCAAAATTAGCGAGCATTTTTGCACGGGGTTGAGGCACATCAGCAAACACTTGAGCGCTATAAAGATCGCCTAAAGTGGGAAGAATTGCATCGTAATCTCGCAAGGACGCGCGCAGTTCATCCCCTGTCAGTACGGATGTGTCCTCGCGAACGCTCACATCGAAAGTGTGACGCGCGGCGTCCACAACTGTCATCGGGAGGGGGCGGGTTATCAACAATTTCATCAGAACAATCTCACACCTTTTGGGACATCTTGATCAGGCGCGATTAAAACAACCTCGCCATCTGCGTCAGGCACGCCAAGGACCAGCACTTCGCTCATGAATTTCCCAATCTGGCGTGGCGGGAAATTTACAACCGCCATAACCTGCCTGCCGATCAACGTTTCAGGGGTATAATGCGCAGTGACCTGTGCAGAGCTTTTCTTCACACCAAGATCGCCACCGAAATCCACCTGCATTTTGATCGCGGGTTTGCGCGCTTCGGGATAAGGTTCTGCATGGATAACGCGCCCCACGCGGATATCGACCTGCATGAAATCATCAAAGGTTATCTCAGCCATTGCCCAACTCCTTTGAACGATCTGTTGCTGCTTTCACCGTCGCGGCCATGAGCGGTGCGAGCGCGTCCTCGCCCATCAACACCTCCAGCCCCGCCTGCGTCGTGCCATTCGGCGAGGTCACATTGATGCGCAATTGCTCGGGCGTCTCGTCCGCCGTTTCTGCCAAAACCCCGGCCCCCGCAACTGTTGCTTTGGCGAGTTGCATGGCCAAATTACTTGGTAAACCTTGCGCAACACCCGCCGCGGCAAGCGCGTCGATCATGTAGAAAACGTATGCAGGGCCAGAACCGGACACACCCGTCACCGCATCCATCTGGCTTTCTTCGTTCAAACGAACCACCTGCCCGACTGCGCTCAGCAAGGCCTCGGCCAAGTCCAAGTCCGCCGCCGTGGAATTGCTGTTTCCAATAATTGCCGTGATTCCTTTGCCCACGGCTGCTGGCGTATTCGGCATCGCGCGCACGATGCTCGCATCCTTGCCCAGCGCATCCTCGTAAGATGCGATCGACACACCTGCGGCAACGGATAAAAAGACCGTGCCTTCCTTCGGCAAAGCCACCAATGCGGGCAAAGCCTCGCCCATCATTTGCGGCTTCACGGCAATCAAGACCACCGCAGGGGCGTCTGGGAAGCCTTCGTTGATATGCACACCTGTGGCTTTCAGCCAATCTGATGGAAAGGGATCTTGCACCCAGACCGAGCCAACAGGCAATCCGCCCTCAAGCCATCCCGCGAGCATCGCAGACCCCATTTTACCACATCCCAGCAGCACCAAGCCGCGTGCGGCGACAGCATCCATATTCATGTGAACCCCCGAATTGCTTTGGGGAAAGTGTTACGCGCGGCCGTAGGCCTCTGCAATGGCAACATCGAGCGCGTTTTCAACGCTGCGATCGCCCCAAATCACAAGTTGCAAAGCAGGATAGTATCGCTCGGCGCTTGTCACAGCAGCACTAATCATCGTGTCGATCTGATCAGGGCCAGCAACCTGACCGCCCGCAAGAACCAGACCGTAGCGATAGACCATCAACTGCTGTTCTTCCCAATACGTGTAGGCACCCGCCCAACACCGATCATTGATCGCGTTTAGCATTTCGAAAAGCTGCGGCAGTTTGGCTTTCGGCGGCTCCATCTCAAAGGTGCAAATCATCCGCAAGGTTTCATCATACGCGGACCAAGCCAGCGTAATCGCATAATTGCGCCACTGGCCTTCCACGTTCAACGCAATTTGATCATCGTAAATGCGGTCAAATTCCCACTCGTGATGCTCGGCCACATGCTCCACCAGATCAATCGGATGAATATCGTCTTCGATAAACTGCTCGAGATTGGCCATGGTCACCCCCATTTGTGGTTATACATCGCCCATCTAGTAGACGCGTGCAGACTGCTTACCATATATCGTGGGGGTGTTGCCCGCAGCTGTAAAGCAATAACATGGGGATAACCGCAATAAGTTGTGGACAAAAAAAGACCCGCCACAAGATGCAGCAGGTCTTCATAAATTCTTAATCTTTGACGCGTTTACTTGGCTTCCATCGCATCAAGGCGCGCTTTGAGCGCCACATTTTCTTCGCGCGCTTTTTGCACCATCGCGCGTACTGCGTCGAATTCTTCGCGCGTGACAAAGTCGCGATCCGCCAGCCAGCGATCCACCAAAGAGCTCATCGCCGTCTCCGCTTCGGTCTTCGCACCTTGCGCCACGCCCATCGCATTGGTCATCAGTTGCGAAATATCGTCTAGAACTTTGTTTCGAGTTTGCATATTTGCCTCCGTCGCC
>JAHEGL010000219.1 GCA_024645145.1 Planktotalea sp. | reverse complement strand
GGTGACAAGATTATTGCGGTGATGGGGGTTACGCCCGCCGCCTTCCTTGTTGACGGGCGAAGGCAGACAGGCGCGGAGCTCACAACTTGGGTCGTCGCACCCGCGGCGAGGGGCAAGGGTGTGGGGCATAAAATCCTGACGGCTTTGCAGGACCGCTACGATGTGCTGACCGGAGCAGGGATTACGGCGGCGGCTGTACCGCTTTACCTCAAGGCGGGATTCGCGTTTCTGGCCCATACCCCGAGATTCTTTCACATCAGTGACTTCGAGACGGTACAGCGGTTTGCACCTGCGTCTCCGAGCGCCCTCAAGTTGACCGTAGATCGCCAGTCCGCAGCAGCGCAACTGAAATGGCACGCGACCGCTGTTTCGGCAGCAGACCTTGCTGCACAGGCTGCGGCGCTTTCTTCGGTCGGACATTTCGCGCACGATGCCGAACGATTATCTTGGCGATACGACCATCACCCGGCCTTTGAATACGAGGCATTCTTGATCAAGGACGCCCATCAATCTGGTGCTGGCGCCGGTGTGGTCTTGCGCGCTGACCGTGTCGAAGGCACACCAATCTTACATGTCATCGACATCTTCGGAGACCCCGACGATCTGTCTGCGGCGCTGGCGTTTGTCGAATGCGAGGCCCGACGCCGATGCGCTGCGTTCGTCGATGTCAGCCTGACCTTGGGATCAATCTGTGCGCGTATTCGTGCCCGAGGCTGGAGTTCGGCGATTGATTATCCGCTGGTCGAGTTACCCTCGCTGTTCTATCCGGTTGAACTCCGCCGACCTGCGACAACATCTATGGTGATATGGGCGCGTGAGGGGCGTGAAGGTCTGTATGATTTTTCACGCTTACACATAACCCGTGGCGATATGGATCTAGATCGTCCAACACTTGAATGGTACGAAAGGAACGCCTGTTGACTGCTGCCTTACCTCTTCTTACCACCGTGATGTATCACTATGTCCGACCCGTTGCACAAAGCGTATTCCCTCGACTCAAGGCACTGGAAATAAATGATTTTCTTGGCCAACTCGATCATCTTCAGGCGCACTATAATATGATATCGCCCCAAGATTTGTCGACGGTGCTTTCAGGGGAGGGCGCCTTGCCATCCCGTCCGTGTCTTTTGACCTTTGATGACGGCTATTCGGACCATTACCGCTATGTGTTTCCTGCCCTTGCGTCGCGCGGACTGAGCGGGCTGTTTTTCCCGCCACGATCTTCGCTGATGGAACACAAGATGCTGGAGGTCAATCGCATCCAGTTCACGCTTGCAAACCATCCGGATCCCGAAGCCCTTGCAGATGAACTCGACGCCCTGTTGCGGGCGGACGGGCGATTTGAACCTGCGGTACTGCGCGCCACCCATTTCTTCCCGAACCGGTTTGATGGCGCTGGCGTCGCGTATGTAAAGCGGGTGTTGCAACATGTCCTGCCACCCGATCTGCGCACAAATTTGACCGGAAAACTCTTTCGCGAGCACGTGAGTGAAAATGAAGCGGCATTCGCGGCAGATCTCTATCTGACACTCGATCACGCGCGAGAAATGCGGGCGAGTGGTATGGAATTTGGGGGGCATGGAGATTTGCATCTATGGCATGGTCAAGCTTCTGCTGACCAACTTGCAAATGAGGTCGATGGCTCTGTCGCTGCTTTGGCTGCCATCGGCGCGCCCGTTAAAGGCGGTTTTTATTGCTATCCATTTGGCGACGAAAACGACGATGTCGCCACTGTGGTCCGCGACGCAGGTTTCGCCAATGGATTTACGGTGGTGCCCGAGTTATGGTCGCCCGCGGGGGACCCTTTGCGGATATCGCGGCTTGACACAAATGACTTGCCCGTTGCAGTCCAACCGGATTGCCCTTGGCTTTTGAAGGTCGCGAGGTCGGGGGAGGCATGAAAAGTCCCCTTGCAAGCGGTACGACGTTCTGATCAGGTTTGTGTCATGATTATTAAAGTGTTCTTAGTCTTTTATCGGTTGTTGTGGATCGTGCTTGTTCCGCTCGTCCTGATCTATCTTTGGCACAGGGGCAGGCGCGATGCGGATTATAGCGGCCATCTGGCGGAGCGTTTCGGATTTTACCGTCGGTCACTTCCGCAAGGCGCACTGTGGTTTCACGCCGTGAGCTTGGGCGAAACACGCTCGGCCATCGGATTGATCCGACTTGTCCTCGCGCGCGGCGACAAAGTGGTTCTGACGCATTTTACGCCCACGGGACGGCGCGAATCCGAACGTCAGTTCAAGTCCGAAATTGCCTCAGGGCAATTGGTGCCGATCTGGGTGCCATTCGATATGCAATGGTGCTACCGGCGCTTTTTCCGAGCATGCCGCCCAAAGATTGGCCTCACACTCGAAGTTGAAATCTGGCCCTCGATGATCTTCGCGGCCCGTACGGCTGGTATACCTTTGTACATGTGCAACGCCCAGTATGCCTCGCGACCGCTTGCGCGGGACAGCAGGGGTTTGCGTCTTCGCCAGCGCCTCATCAAAGGCTTTTCCGGAGCCTTCGTGAAATCCCCGCTTCAAGCAGAACGCTTCGCCTCCGTAGGCCTTGAGAATATCACGGTCACCGGCGAATTGCGCTTTGATCAGCCAGTGCCGCCTGCGTTGATCAAAGCGGCTGCTCGCTTGCGGCCCGCACTGGCCCAGCGACGAGAGGTCATTGCAATAGCCAGTGGCGATCAAGGCGAGGAGCAGCTGTTTGTTGATTTGGCCACACAGCTTGTTGCAGATGCGCGCGCGTCGGGGCGGCTCGCGCCCCTCATCGTTTATGTGCCCCGTGCTCCTGAACGCTTTGCTGCCGTTGCCCAAGGATTGATTGACGCAGGACTTCGCGTTTTGCGCCGCAGTGAGGTGCTTACCCCCGAACTGGACCACAAAACCCAGATGGACGGCGCCGACATCTTTCTTGGCGACAGTCTTGGAGAAATGTTCTTCTATCTTTCGCTGGCTGACCGTGTAGTCGTTGGTGGCGGCTTTTTAGAACGTGGGGCGCATAATATCATAGAACCCCTGATGATGATGAAGCCCGTGTTGACTGGACCCTATGTCTGGACCATCGAATTTCCGTTTACCGAAGCCGAGGCTGCGGGTATTGCTATCAAACTGCCCGACCAAGCCGCACTGGTAGCAGCACTTTCGCAACCCGCAATAGAACAACGCGACGCGATAGAAGGCTTTCTTGCTGAACATTGTGGCGCAAGCGCACTAACGCTCCGTGCCATCGATAAAGCGATTGGTGAGCAAGGCAATTCGGATTGAGTTGACAGGGGCCTTTGCCAATCACAGCGAAGGGGTCGAAGGGTACTGTCAGACAAAACGAGCTTGAGACAACCAATGTTGTTCTCAGGCCTTAAGACCAAGTTCAATCGGCTCACAGAGGAATATATTAACTAATGACTATTCTTGGCTTATCGAATTCTGAATTCTGAATTCTGAATTCCGAGATTAGTAAAGAGGTGTAAATGAAGCTCCTTGGATCT
>JAHEGL010000210.1 GCA_024645145.1 Planktotalea sp. | reverse complement strand
GGTAGAATGCTTAGAACGCCCGCAGGGACGCCTGCGCGTTCCGCCAGAACGCCCATCGCCAATGCGGATAACGGCGTGTCTTCTGCAGGGCGTGCGACCATTGCACAGCCTGCGGCCAAGGCTGGCGCAACTTTGCGCGCGATCATAGCATTTGGGAAATTCCAAGGTGTGATCGAAGCAGCAACACCGATAGGTTGCTTGATCACTGTTATGCGCTTGTCAGGTTGGTGGCCGGGGATCGTTTCGCCATAGATGCGTTTGGCTTCTTCTGCGAAGAACTCGATGAACGACGCGCCATACGCAATCTCACCCATCGCTTCTGCCAATGGCTTGCCTTGCTCGGCTGTCAGAATGACTGCCAGATCTTTTTGGTTGGCCATCATAAGATCGTACCAAGCGCGCAAGATGTTGCTGCGCTCTTTGCCGGTCTTTTTGGCCCATTCTTTTTGCGCGACTTCGGCGTGTGCAATGGCGCCCGCAACCTGTGCGCGGCTCACATCTGCGACCTCTGCAATGACGTCACCGCGAGCGGGGTTCAAAATCTCAAACGTAGTACCATTCTCGGCATCGACCCATTCACCGCCAATGTAGGCTCTGGTCGCCAACAAAGTTGGGTCTTCGAGTAAAGAGACGAGGTTTGTTGGTGTGTCGAGCATGATATTCTCCAAAGTGATGTCCGAAAGACGAAAAGCATGGCGGTGTGATTTTGTCTAGTGCAGTGAGGCGAGTGTCGGATTTAGAATGGTCTTTGGCGCGGATCGACGAGCTTGCGTTTTGATCCTCACATACTAACGCTTCTGGGTGATGGCGTCACCCCGTCTAAACCAAAAACGAACTCACATAACACGTCCTGAACGCCGGGACCTCTCTTTGATACGTCAAAATGGAGGTCATACGATGACTGCACGACCAAATTTCTATCGTTTTCACAATGGTGAAAAAGCCCCCCTACAATTTAGCGAAGCAGAATACGAAGCCCGTCTGCAAAAGCTTCGCCAAACGATGTCTGATATGGGCGTAGATGCCGCTGTGTTTACGTCTATGCACAATGTTTCTTATTTTTCAGGCTTTACCTACTGCGCGTTTGGACGCCCATATGCGCTGGTTGTAACACAAAGCACGTCCGTCACGATTTCAGCAGGGATCGATGCAGGGCAACCGTGGCGGCGCTCTTATGGGGATAACATCACCTACACGGATTGGCAGCGTGACAACTATTGGCGCGCGATTGAATCTGTTGCGGGCAAAGGCAAATCCATCGGTTATGAGAGCGACCATCTGAGCCTGCTGCAGAAAGCCAAACTCGACGATTTCCTCATGCCGAAGCAGTGCGTCGATCTTTACGAGGCGTCGATGGTGCAGCGCATGCATAAATCTGCGGAAGAATTAACGCTTATTCGTGCCGGCGCTGCTGTTGCGGATGTTGGTGGCTATGCGATCAAGGATGCAATTCGCGTTGGCACACGCGAGATTGACGTTGCGATGGCGGGGCGCGATGCAATGGAGGCAGAGATTGCCAAACGTTTCCCAGATGCTGAATACCGTGACACTTGGGTGTGGTTTCAATCCGGCATCAACACAGACGGCGCGCATAATCCCGTCACAAGTCGGGTTTTGGAGCGTGGTGATATTCTCTCGCTCAACACGTTTCCGATGATTTCAGGGTACTATACCGCCTTAGAACGCACCTTGTTTGTCGGAGAGGTGGATGATGCTTCTTTAAAGCTTTGGGAGGCGAATATCGGCGCGCATGAGCTCGGGATGTCTTTGCTTAAACCGGGTGCAAGTTGCGCTGCTGTTACTGAGGAGATCAACACCTTCTTTGCAGAACGCGATCTGTTGCAATACCGGACGTTCGGATACGGCCACAGCTTCGGTGTGCTTTCGCATTACTATGGCCGAGAGGCTGGCTTGGAGCTGCGTGAAGACATTGATACCATTCTTGAGGCGGAGATGGTGATATCAATGGAGCCAATGTTGACCATTGCGGACGGTCAACCGGGCGCAGGTGGCTATCGTGAACACGACATACTGATCATCCAAGAGAATGGGAACGAGAACATTACCAAGTACCCTTATGGGCCTGAGTTCAACGTGGTTGGGTAGTTGGAGAGGTAAGGTGCGTGATATCACGCACCTTACGTGTCTCACATATTCGGGAAGTAGTCTTCGCAGTCCCCATCGCGATAAACGTCTGCCGTGCAGCAATGCAGGCCACCGCCAAACGCATAGGCGTCGCGCAGTTCAACCTCGACCACCTCCATTCCCAGCTTGTCCATCTGCTCTGCCTGATAGACTTCAGACTTTTCAACGCACACGGTCTTTGGATCCAGAACCAGCACGTTCATAGAAAGCCACGTAGAAGAATAGCACAGTGGCGGCGGCGTGTTGTGCGCTGGCTGCGCGCTATCCACGATTTCCCAATCGTTTGCTTCAAACATTTTGCGCTGATCGTCAGGCAAACGGCGCTGCGGATTGTTCAGGATTAAGCCAGGGCGCAAAGGCGTGAAGGTCGCATCAATGTGGATCGGGTACGGATCGCCGGGGAAATTCACGGTGTGAACGCGGTGGTCAGGGAAATGACGCTTGAGCCATTCGATCCCTTTGAGGTTGGTCGTGAAACCGTGCTGCACAACTAGGTCTTTGCCAAAGCGCAAAACGTCCGCAGCATCAAACAACGGCTCTTCTTCGGTTGTGACAAAGAATTTCTCTTCCGCCCATTTCAGACGTTTCTCCACGCCGATCTTATCGCTGAGATAGTCAGGATGGTAATCCGCATCTGTCAAACGCGGTTTTGGGGCGCTCTCGTGACGGAATTTCGGGTCTTCGTTGAAATACTGCTGCATCAAGGGGCGATAGTTCAGGTATTCAAACCAACGGCAGCGATAGGACATCGTCGCCTCAAGCATTTCGCGACCGACTGTCAGCAAAACATCGCGCGGTGGCATGCAGCCAAACTGGCTTTCCGTATGAAAATCAGGGGTCGTTGCTGGGACAGAATGATCAATCGAGGTCGGTCGATCGACGCGCAAGCCGCGTTTCTCAAGCATTGCTGCAAAGTTGTCCAAAAGCTCATTGGCACGATCAATCGTTTCTTGCGGGCGTCGACCCCATTGGCCGCGCATATCGCTGTCTTCAGGCACTTTCGCGTCCAGCGCGGGCTCTTCTGGCGGTATGTGGCAATCATCTGCGCGGCCCACGATGACGTGTCGCAAAGTGTCCCATTCGTTCCAACTTTTGACTTCGGTTTTGTCTGCGGACCAGCTCATGAATCGCTCCTATTTGTATAGATTTTGGGCATTCTTAGCGATCCGCCTTCCCAACCGCCATGAGTTTTGCGACACTCAGAGGGATTCTTGCGGTATCAAGCGATGTAAATTGCTTTAACATACCTATATTAAACAAAAGATCGGCTTTGTTGCATAAATGGGCATCTGGGATTCACTGTGTGAATCCAGGGTGATAGCTGGCGTGAATGAGCAGTTGGACACCGAC
>JAHEGL010000207.1 GCA_024645145.1 Planktotalea sp. | reverse complement strand
CGCGCATCGCCTATATGCCTTGGGTAAACCGTTTGAGCTTCATTATTCTGCGAGCACAATGGCTGGTGCGGGCTATGTGAGCGACTTAAAGGCGATGCCTTGGGCGAAACACGTCACATTTCACTTTTCAGACCAAGGCACGCGCGCAGATTTAGACAACTTGCTTACAGGCTACAAAGAAGATTGGCACGTCTACACATGCGGACCCGATCGCTACATGGAAGCTGTTATTCAAGCGGCTGCTCGACAGGGTTTCCCGGAAGACGCGCGGCATTTGGAGTATTTCTCCGTGCCCGAACAGCCCGATTATGTGAACCATCCCTTCACTGTGACACTCGCAAAATCAGGTAAAGAGCTGTCTGTAAGTGCTGAACAAGATCTTTCTGATGTGCTGATCGAAAATGGCATTTCTGTCGATGTAAAATGCTCTGATGGCATCTGTGGCGTCTGCAAATGTGGGCTTGTTGAAGGAGAGGTCGAGCACCGCGATTTTGTGCTGTCCAACAAACAACGCGAGAGCGAAGTTATCACATGCCAATCACGCGCAGCGGCAGATGGCGGGCATATCGTGATCGATCTGTAGCGCTGCGACTTATGTGCCGCCCAAACTAGTGCTCCGCTCTTGCCGCGTAGTACCTTATCAGGCTACCCCATCACCATGACAAAGCCTGCAAAGCAATTACCCTATCACACCATCCGCGAGATTTTCACGCGGTTTGAAGCGTCAGAACCTGAACCCAAAGGCGAATTGGACCACACCAACGCCTATACTTTGGTCGTTGCTGTCGCGCTTTCTGCACAATCAACCGATGTGGGTGTGAACAAAGCCACCAAAGAGCTGTTCAAGATCGCGGATACACCCCAGAAGATGCTTGATCTCGGATTGGACGGGGTCATCGAGCATATCAAGACAATCGGCCTCTATCGCAACAAAGCTAAAAACGTCATTAAACTGAGCCAGATTTTGGTTGATGAGTATGACGGAGTTGTCCCCAACTCACGCGCGGCACTCGTATCTTTGCCGGGCGTCGGGCGCAAAACGGCGAATGTTGTTTTGAACATGTGGTGGCAGTATCCGAGCCAAGCGGTGGATACGCATATCTTTCGCATCGGCAATCGCACGGGCATTTGCCCCGGAAAAGATGTGGATGCCGTTGAAAGGGCTATCGAGGATCATATTCCTGTCGATTTTCAGCAGCATGCGCATCACTGGTTAATTCTGCATGGGCGATATATCTGCAAGGCGCGCAAACCAGTTTGCGGCAATTGCATCATAAAAGACCTGTGCCCCTTTGAGGAAAAGAGCGAATGAAGAACTATAAAGTCGTCGGTATCGGCAACGCTGTTGTGGACGTAATTACCCAAAGTGATGACAGCTTTTTGGCCAACATGGGCATTGAGAAAGGCATCATGCAGCTGATCGAAAAGGATCGTGCAGAGGTACTGTATGGTTCAATGTCTGATCGCACGCAGGCGGCGGGCGGTTCGGTTGCCAATTCCATTGCTGGCATCGGCTCCCTTGGATTGCGCACGGCGTTTATCGGACGTGTGAGCGATGATGCGTTGGGCAAATTCTACGCCAAAGCAATGACGGACGAAGGCACTGTGTTTGTGAATGATCCTGTAGCCAGTGGTGAATTGCCAACCTCACGCTCGATGATTTTCGTCTCTCCAGACGGTGAGCGGTCGATGAACACCTATCTTGGCATTTCTGCCGAGCTTGGCCCTGAGGATGTGTCCGCTGATGTAGGTGCGGATGCAGAAATTGTGTTCCTAGAGGGCTATCTGTTCGACAAGGACAAAGGCAAAGAAGCCTTTGTAAAACTTGCGCGTGCATGTCGTGCCGCTGGTGGCAAAGCAGGTATCGCGATTTCTGATCCGTTCTGTGTTGAACGTCACCGCGCGGACTTTCTCAGCTTGATTGAGAACGAGCTCGATTATGTGATCGGCAACGAAGAAGAAGTGAAATCGCTGTTTGAGACGGATGATCTTGACGAAGCGATTACCAAGTTAAGCGCGATTTGCCCGTTGGCTGTCTGCACACGCTCTGGCGACGGTGTTTCGATTATGTCAAACGGCGCGCGCATCGATGTGCCTGTGACCAAGGCTGTTCCAGTCGATGCGACGGGCGCGGGTGATCAGTTCGCTGCGGGCTTCCTCTATGGGCTTGCGACGGAGCGTGACTTGGAAACCTGTGGCAAGATGGGCTGCATCTGCGCAGGCGAAGTTATTGGCCATGTAGGACCACGTCCAAAGGCAAACATCGCCGCGATGTTCCGCGATGCTGGATTGCTGGCGTAAATTTTTTACAAAAAATTCACCAAAGCCTTTTCAAAAGACTTTGGCACCTCAACCAATGTTACTCGCCCAGTTTGGCATGCACCTCATCAAGGTCGATTTCAGCGATAGGCATCTTGTTGCTTGGATCATTGAAATCATATTTAAACAGATCGAAATCACGTTTGTAGATCTCATAGACTAGGTGCATCGACAGATCGTCGAAGTAATCCTCAACGGGATGCGCGCGCTTGGGGCCGTGCCCTTCGGATTCATTGAAACGAGGGATCTTGCTTAAATCAACCGAATTGGGCGTTTCAATCTGGTCAAGCACTTGCTGCATGCCGTCATTGTAGCTTTCAGTCCAAAAGATCTTGTCGTAACGCCCACCATTTACAATGAACGTGGACACATGTCCCGAGATGGCAGACCAGTGAATGTCCGGGTCCATTGGGCGACGCCAGCGGATGGTATCACGCGCGAACAAAAGGAAACGTCGGAAACTGGCGATCTGATCAAATTCTTGTTTGCCATCTTCACCACCCACTTCGATCCCGTACTTCTGAACCAGTGTCGGCACCAGCTTGCCGCGATAGCGATTACCGTTGCGCTGAATGCCGCAGATTTTGTCGAAGAATGAAGACAAGATACGCGTGTAGGGGTTGCGTACACATGTAAACGAATAAGACTGATGGGCCTGCACATTGCTAGAGATCAAAGGCTGGCTTTCGTCCAAAGCCTATTTGTGCATGCCACCCTTGGCATCATGGATATCGCCCTCGAAAAACTCACCATGGTCTGAATAATACATGATCTGGCCAATGGTCGAGCAAGCGCACTTCGGAACAACCCGATACACAACACTTTCGCTTTCAGTCATCCACGTGCCGGGAAAACCTATAATTCTTGCCTCCGGCCACAACATGCAGCCAATAAGTTACCATATCTTCATCTAGCTTATGTAAAACAGAAAAAAGCTTGTTTTTTCAAGGGACATTCCTGGCTATCACTGTAGACAAATTTCAAACAGTCCTACGAATTTAAGGTGTACGGTTTCTAAAGTGGCAAAAATCGCCTACATCCTTTTATGCAACAAAGATCCGGAAGCGATCATCGAACAGGCTGAGCACTTGACCGCCGTGGGCGACTATATGGCCATCCATTTCGGTGCGAGCGCCAAGCCCAAACATTTTGCTGCGATCAAAGCAGCCTTGCAAGACAATCCCAA
>JAHEGL010000205.1 GCA_024645145.1 Planktotalea sp. | reverse complement strand
GCAAAACTATCCCATTGATATGTCGATGAAGCCAGACGTCGAAGCCTTCTTTGACGCAGTCACTAACACGATTAGTTATGTCATCTCTGATCCGAAAACCAAGGCCTGCGCGGTCGTGGATTCCGTGATGGATATTGATTACGCATCCGGTCGCATCACCCATGATCATGCGGATCGCATTGTGGATCATATCACATCAAACCAACTGACTTTGGAATGGATCATCGAAACCCATGTCCATGCCGACCATCTGTCGGGCGCTCCGTATCTGCAAGAAAAGCTGGGCGGTAAAATAGGCATCAGCGCGCGGATCATGGAAGTCCAAGAGACGTTTGGAAAAATCTTCAACGAAGGTACAGATTTCCAACGGGACGGGTCTCAATTTGATGCGCTTTTCCAAGACGGCGATCGCTACAAAGTCGGCGAGGTTGACGCCTTTGTAATGGCCACGCCAGGACATACGCCAGCGTGCATGGTGCATGTAATTGGGAATGCGGCTTTTGCGGGTGACACCATTTTCATGCCTGACGGGGGGTCTGCGCGCGCTGATTTTCCAGGTGGGGACGCAGGTGAACTTTACGATTCAATTCAGAAAGTCTTAACCCTGCCAGACGACATGCGGTTGTACATGTGTCATGACTACGGACCAAACGGCCGTGACATTGCGTGGGAAACAACCGTCGCCGACGAGAAGGCCCATAACGTCCATGTCGGTGGAGACGTGGGTCGTGAGGCGTTCGTCAAACTGCGCTCCGAGCGTGATGCAACGCTGGCAATGCCCAAGCTGATCATCCCGTCATTGCAGGTCAATATGCGTGCTGGCGAAGTGCCTGAAGACGTAGATGGCAGACCTGTGTTGAAGGTGCCTGTTAACCAACTTTGAAACCGTTCCCTTAGGAAACCCAAGATGCAAATCACACAACTTGATGCCCAGACATATGTTGGGCCACAAATTTCTATTGCCAACTTGAACGACCTGAAGAGGTTGAACGTCAAGACTGTCGTCGTGGCGCGCCCCGAGGGAGAGACCGCTGATCAGACTGCTATATCCGAAGTGCGCGACGCCGCGGATGCTTTGGGCATCACCGTTCACCAGATCCCTGTCGTTCCAGGGAATATTGCGGATGCAGATGTACGGGCATTTCGTGCTATCGCATCAGAGGCGACTCATCCAGTTTTTGCCTGCTGCCGTAGTGGTATGCGCGCGACCTCACTTTGGGCGTTAAGCGCCGCTGAGCAAGGGCAATCGCCTGACGAAATCTTACGCATGGCGAAAGCTGCGGGCTTTGATCTTACTCCTTTGCTGGCTCGGCTCTCAGTAAACGCGGCATAACTCAACGACAACAAGGTTAGGGCTAATGAACACGACGCAACTGGCTAAATATCTGCCGATCCTTGACTGGGGTCGCACGTATGACCGCAGCACGCTGACCAATGATCTGGTGGCTGCACTGATCGTAACAATCATGTTGATCCCACAGTCGCTGGCATACGCTTTGCTTGCTGGGTTGCCGCCAGAAATGGGGCTTTATGCGTCGATGTTGCCGATCATTCTTTATGCGATTTTTGGAACCAGCCGTGCCTTGGCAGTGGGACCCGTTGCTGTCGTGTCGCTTCTAACGGTGGCGGCGGTCAGTAAAATCGCTGTGCCTGGGACATCTGAATATATTGCGGCGGCCATCACTTTAGCATTCCTTTCAGGTCTGATTTTACTTGCCCTCGGAGTGTTTCGCTTAGGCTTTTTGGCAAACTTTTTATCCCATCCCGTAATCGCGGGTTTTATAACGGCAACGGGTATCATCATCGCCGCGAGCCAGCTGAAGAACATCCTTGGGATTGATGCCAATGGACATACGTTACCTGATCTTATCAGATCGCTTGCGCATAACCTTTCACAGGTGAATTGGGTCACCGCAGTGATTGGTGTGCTGGCGACGGGTTTCCTCTTTTGGGTGCGCAAGGGATTGCTCCCCTTGCTTGTCGGTCTTGGGCTTGCCCCGCGCATTGCAAGTATCGTTGCAAAAGCCGGGCCTGTCGCCGCGATTGTGGTCACAACTTTGATCGTTTGGTTTTTCGGCCTTGCAGAGAAGGGTGTGCAGGTTGTGGGCGATGTACCCAAGGGCTTGCCGCCTCTTACCATGCCATCCTTTTCGATAGACATATGGTCCAATCTGATAGGCGCGGCGGTCTTGATCTCGGTCATCGGATTTGTTGAATCCGTTTCCGTTGCGCAAACGCTTGCAGCAAAAAAACGCCAACTTATCGATCCAGATCAAGAATTGATTGGATTGGGTGCCGCTAATTTGGGCGCGTCATTTACAGGCGGATTTCCTGTGACGGGGGGATTTTCGCGGTCTGTCGTGAACTATGATGCGGGCGCTGACACTCCTGCGGCGGGCGCATATACTGCGATCGGTCTTGCAGGCGCGTCGCTGTTTCTGACGCCCCTCATATTTCACCTCCCCAAAGCAACGCTTGCAGCAACGATCATTGTGGCTGTCCTGTCACTGGTTGATTTCTCGATCCTAAAAAAGACCTGGCGCCATTCAAAAGCAGATTTTGCAGCCGTCGCAGCAACGATGAGCATTACACTTTTGATGGGTGTTGAATTGGGCGTCACAGCAGGGGTCGCGGTTTCAATCCTTATTCATCTTTATAAAACATCACGTCCCCACATGGCCATTGTAGGTCAAGTGCCGAATACCGAGCACTACCGCAACGTTCTGCGTCATCATGTTATTACGGACCCAAAAATTCTAACCATACGCATCGATGAAAGCCTTTATTTTGCAAACACACGCTTCTTGGAAGATCGCATCTATTACGAAGTTGCCAAACAGCCGGAACTACAACATGTCGTGCTGATGTGCTCTGCAGTGAACACGATTGACGTATCAGCACTGGAATCGCTTGAAGCAATCAATGAGCGCTTGAAGGCTGGCGGCGTCACGTTCCACTTTTCCGAAGTGAAGGGGCCAGTTATGGATCAGCTGAGCGCGACCGGATTTCTGGACGTATTGAGTGGCGAAGTCTTCCTAAGCCAACACTACGCTCAAACTACTTTACGGGTTGGATCAGGTCTTTGATCGCCGCGCGTTCCTTTGCATTTCTTACAAATAAACTATGCAAAGTAGCTCTTGGAGCGCGCATAGGGAACGGCAGCTTTGTCCGCAAAACAGCCATCCATGCACAGTTCAGCCAACGGCCGCAATCCATTCGTCATTCGGATATACTTACGACAACAAGATATATAGATAAAAACTCTCTATAATTAAGCACTGCGGTGGAGCTACTTTCAGCATTGGCCTCTGCATAAAGCTGCCTAAACACCCAGAATAGCAGTAAGCCCTCGTTCTGACAGCGTATCCTGCTCAACAAGTTTTTTGGTTTTGAGGCGTATGTCTGGCGCAACACTGTAGGCGTCTTGATGTGTTCCGATTGCTGCAAGGGCAGACTTTTCTGATAAAGCTCCACTGCTGAGCATTTCTAGTGCCTTCCGGCTGAC
>JAHEGL010000055.1:12552-17190 GCA_024645145.1 Planktotalea sp. | reverse complement strand
AAATGGCGCTCCAGACAACTGCGTTGAGTGCAAGGAAAAGGCCAAGACGGTGAATGCCCAAAGGTCCAATCGAATAACCGACAAGGTCGCGGAAATAAGTGTCTTCGTGGTCTGGCGTTGCAATTGGATTGCCTTTACCTGTGTTGACCGCTGACAGAACCAGTGAGCCGTGAAGCGCAAGGGCAAAACACGTTGTAAAGAAGAACGTGATCGCGACCATATGCGCCGGGTTATAGTGGAAGTTGCCATATGCGTAGCCGACGTTGTTCACCCAATCGAGGTGGCTAAAGATACCATATGGGAAACCGTGTCCCCAAGCACCCAAAAGCACAGGGCGAATAATGACCAGCGTAACATAAGCCAGAATAGCGACGCCAAAGGCAAACGGAACATGCAGTCCCATTCCAAGCTTTCGCGCAATTTCAACTTCGCGCATCATCCAGCTCAAGAACGCGAATGTCGCGCAAACTGTGATGACTTGCCAAAGCCCGCCTTCTTCAAGCGGTGCAATCCCCAGTCCTACCTCAAGTGCAGGTGGATCAATAGAGATCAGCCAAGGGTTCCAAGTGTCGCCAAGCGCGGCACCGTAAAAAATTAGGATTGTTCCGAGTGCGGCGAAAAAGAATGTCGTAACGCCGAAAAAGCCGACATAAAATGGGCCTACCCAGAAGTCGAACAGATCCCCGCCAACCAAAGTCCCGCCTCGGACTCTATATTTTCTTTCGAAGCTGAGCTGTGCCATCTTCTATCTCCTTCTTAAGCCGGCGCCCGTTCGATGCTAGCAAAGACAAATGAATTTTCGTTGGTTGCGGTGGGCGGCTCAAAAAGTGCCGCCCACTGCGATTTTCTTATGCTGAGTTACTCGCTAGCTTCAGCCGCGAACGCGCGGTTGAACCAGTTTGTCTCTTCGTTGCTGAGCAGAACGAGGTGAATCATCACTGCGAGCAAGAAAAGGAACACACCCTGCGCTACGAAAACGCGGCGTGGGTCAAAAATCAGCCAGACTTTGTAAAACTGTGCCATTTTTTGTGCTCCTTAGCCCCAGGCGAACCAAGGCAATTTGATGTACGTCAGCACGTGAGCAACCACGGCTACGACCGTAAAGATCATTAACCCGCTCATGTAGACTGAGTGCAGCTCTTGCGCTTGCTCGTCTGTCAGACCTGTGAAACTCAGGTCACTATTATCAGCCATTTTTTTCTCCTGAAAATATGTACTGACGCCGCGCTGCCCCCGCGGCTGGGTTTGAACAGAAGCTCTTCCTCTGTCCTGAAATTCACTGCCCCTTGCGAAGCAGCGAAACTGTTAGCCCCAGAAAATCCGAGGCGTAATGGAATGTGCTTCGCTCCACGCTTTGCGAAGCGGACCTTGCTCGGGAAGAGCAACGTTGCGCACTACGGAGAAGGCCCAGATGAGCGTGCAGATCGGCAATGCCGCAAGCAGGATCAGGCTGAAATAGACCTTGTACTCTGTGCTTGTCGCGCTGGCAGATTTGCTCTCGTGCGCGGACCATGAAGCGTCATTTGTAAAATCGGTCATAGTTAGGCTCCTCCAGAAGCTGGTTGAAGGTCTTCCACGATCTCAAGGAAAACCCGTTCTGCTCCGCTTTCGAGAGCACGCTTTTCAGCAGCGTCTTTCAGCGTTTTTGCAGCAGAAATTCTTGTTAGGATGGGATGGTTAGCGACGATCTCATTCAGACGTCGTTGCGCGTCCGCGTCCCAAGGGAAGTCGCGGCGCAGTTGTGTCGGTGTTGCGGGCGTTTCGTCCATTTCAGTGCCAAGCGGCAGAATATGGAACAAAGCATCAAAAAGGCTGTTACAAACTTCTTGCACCAAATACGTCGCCCCCGCGTAACCCATAAAAGGGGTACCCGTTGCACGACGTATCGCAGCCCCGGGGAAGGACGCAGGAATGAAAGATGGCGCGGGCCCAAAGCCTGATTTCATCTCCGCGAGGTACATCTTCTCGTTGATGGACCCCATGACAATCAACGGACGTTTCTGGTGCATCATTGCACGCACTTCATCATTGTTCGTCTTTTTTCCGCGCAAACGCGCCACGGCGAAGGCACAGGGCAGACCCAGATCATCCTCAAGAAACTTCCGCACACCGCGCGTGTAGGTTTCATTGGCGACAATCGCGAAGGACGCAGTCGCAAAGAAGTCTTGCGTGACAGAGCGCCACAAGTCCCAAACAGGTTTGATCGTGGAGTGCTTTTCCTGCTCGATGAACGGTTCAGGATCGAGGTCCAAATGCTCACCTAGAATACGCAAGAATTTTGTTGTAGAATCGATGCCAACAGGCGCTTGCAAGTAAGGCTTGCCAAGCACTTCGCACAAGCCACGGCCAAACTCACGATACATGCAAATGTTCACATCTGCATTCACCAGTCCACGCATCTCGGCAACGTGTGCGCCAAGTGGCATGACCATGTTGATCTCTGCGCCGATGCCTTCGACAAGACGACGAATTTCCGCAAGATCCGATGGCATGTTGAACGTGCCATAGATTGGCCCAAGGATATTCACCCGAGGTTTTGCACCTTCTTCGCGCTTCTTTTCAGGGGGCATACGCCCTTTGGTCATACCAAATTCCGTGAAGATCCAGGTCATCGCGCGATCTGCGGCTTCCCATTGGTCTTCATCAATCGTGCGAGGCAAAAAGCGTTGAATGTTCGTGCCTTGCGGTGTCACACCACCACCGATCATCTCTGCGATAGAGCCTGTGACAACAACCGCAGGAAGCGCGGGATCAAGCACGCCCCAAGCGCGTTTCATCGACTCTTCTGTACCGGCACCCATCTCTTCTTCGGCGAGACCCGTTACCACAATCGGCAACTCATGCGGCGGAAGCGCGTCGGTGTAATGCAGCACGGATGTGACAGGGAGGTTTTCACATCCGACTGGTCCGTCAATGACACATTGCAGGCCTTTGACAGCGCAAAACGCGTAAACAGCGCCCCAATATCCGCCCGCGCGGTCGTGATCTTGCACTAACATTAGATCATCTCCGCTGCTTTGGCGGCTTTCGCGGCGCGTTCTAGTTTCTTTTGGTTCTGTGCACGGAAATTCGGATGCAGGTTCGGGGATTTTTCCCAAACACCTGCGGTGTCAGCATTGCCAACCCCCTCAAAGAATTCGCGCATGCTTGCCATGCGATCCTTGTTTCCAATCGCAGCGTTAACCACTTGTGCGAGCGAACCTGCCCCAGCAGCACCCATAAGGGGACGCGCAGAGATAAGGTTGGTGAAGTAAAGCGAAGGAATGCCCAGCTCTTTACCTTTTTGCACAACTGGCGTTGTTCCGATGGCGAGATCAGGCTTAATCGCTTCCATCGCGGCGCAATCATCCTCAAGCGACGCGCGGTATTTCACCTGAATGCCTTTCGCCTCTAACCATGCCGCATCATCTGCGGACCAAGGTGTCTTGGGACAAGCCGTGCCAACATAAGGAACATCAGCACCGCTTTCGATCAGCAAACGCGCAACCAAAAGTTCGCTGCCCTCATAGCCGGACAGCGTAATCGTGCCTTTGATCGGTGTCGCTGCAAGTGCATCTTTGATCATCGGTAGGAATTGGTTTTGCGCAGCAGCGATTTGATCGGCGGGCAGATTGAACGCCTCGCCAATATTCGCAAGCCAGTTGCGAGTGCCGTCCAAACCAACAGGTGCCGAACCAATCACAGGGCGCCCCGCTGCTTGGAATTCACGCACAGAGGCCGTGTAGAAAGGATGGATCGCAGCAACAGCGCCGCAATCAAGCGCTGCATACAGTTCACGCCATTCACGGCACGGGACAACCGGACCAGCGGCAAGGCCAAGGGGCGCAAGCATCTGGCCAATCACCATCGGATCGGCTGGGAACATCTCACCCAAAAGGCTAACAGTCGGGCGATCAGATTTGCCGCTCGCGGGCATCGGCACTGGGCCTGCCTCAATCTCTTCACGCGCGTAGTTCAGCATCGCCCCTGCAAGGACATCTTTAGCCTCTGCGTGCGTGGGAATACCGAAACCGGGCACGTCGATGCCAACGATGCGAACGCCGTTAATCTCTTTCGGGAGCAAACGAAGCGGAACACCAGAAGCAGTCGGAACACAAAGGTTCGTCACGACAACTGAATCGAGCTTTTCAGGATCAGCAATGTCATGCACCGCTTCGCGAATGTCCTCGAACAACTTGCCTGTGACCAAGGTTTCCGAGTTGAACGGAACGTAGCCAACAGAGCGGCGCGCACCGTAGAAATGGGACACGAAAGAAAGCCCATAAACACAGCAGGCAGACCCACTCAGGATCGTAGCTGTGCGCTTCATCCGCAAACCAACGCGCAAGGATCCAAATGCAGGGCACATGCTTTGTGGCTTGTCATGCGGTCCTTGCGGATAATCCGCCGCGTATTGATCCAAGATGTCAGATTTGCCAGCAGCCCGCGCCGCCGCTTCCATCTGAGCCGTTCCAGCAGAACAACCACCCTCAAGCGCGATCTCTTTGACCTCTTCAGGAACGTCGAACGTCATCGGAGAACTGACGTCGATCATGCCCGCATCAAGGGGCGCTTTCACGTCTTTATCGGCGGGCACGATTTGTACCTCGCCGTTCTCATCATATGCAACTTCATAGCCGTCACGGCCCAAACCTTCGC
>JAHEGL010000055.1:0-12542 GCA_024645145.1 Planktotalea sp. | reverse complement strand
GACCCTCCCATCGGGAGGCTTATGGGGTCTATGCGATTATGCATCGTCATACACCACTTCAAGACTGACCTTAGGCTTGGAAAACTTACCGCGCATGTCCGCATCAGTTGCTGGGACCAATTCGTAATCGCCGCCAGTGTCCTTGGCATCGAACAGACCCAACAGGCCATCTTGGTCCAATGGTGCTGGGCGGACAGGCGGTGCAATCGCAACCGCATCGCCAAGCTGCGCGAACAGATCGCCCCACTGGGATTCTTTCGTGCCAACAATCTGGTAGTTCGCAGATTTCTTGCGCAGATCATCATCCTGCGGGATCGCCGCAAGAACTGGAATATCAACTGCTTCAGCGAACGCTTGCGCCTCGCCAGAGCCATCATCTTTGTTAATCACAAGACCAGCAACACCAACATTGCCACCAAGCTTGCGGAAATATTCCACAGCGGAGCACACGTTGTTCGCCACATAGAGCGACTGCAAATCGTTAGACGCGACAAGGATAACTTTCTGCGCCATATCACGCGCGATGGGCAGGCCGAAACCGCCACAAACCACATCGCCAAGAAAATCAAGCAGGACGTAGTCAAAGTCCCAATCGTGGAAACCAAGCTTTTCGAGCAGCTCGAAGCCATGGATAATCCCGCGACCGCCGCAACCACGACCCACTTCTGGGCCGCCAAGCTCCATCGCGAAGACACCGCCGCGCTTGAAGCAAACATCACCGATCTTGACCTCTTCACCAGCAACTTTCTTAGCGCCGGAGGTCTCAATAATTGTCGGGCAAGCCTTGCCACCAAAAAGCAAAGAGGTTGTGTCAGACTTCGGATCACAGCCAATGAGCAAAACGCGCTTGCCTTGTTCGGCCATCATGTGGCTGAGGTTCGCGAGGGTGAAAGATTTGCCAATGCCGCCTTTCCCATAGATCGCAATGATTTGGGTTTTGCTTGTCGGCTCGCCTTGCGGCACTTCCAAAGACGGTTCTGCCGCCGCTTCGTCACGTAAGCGTTGGTCAAAGTCTTTGAGATTTGGTACTTCGTCTTTCACGTCGCGTCCCTCCAATTCAGCATCATTTTCAGGCACTCAGGATCGCTGAATGCCTGCTCATATGCAGCTGGCGCATCGGCTGAATGCGCGCTGTGCGTAATAAGACTACCAAGGCTCAGCGCGCCGCTTTCGACCAGCGCGCGTGTGGCAATCAAATCATCTCGGTTCCATTCAGCCGCGATCCGAAAACGTGCTTCCTTCATGAAAGCAGGCGGGAAGGCGAAACTGATGGCATCTGTGTAAAATCCGGCGAGAACGATCTCTCCGCCGCGTGCGATCCGTCCGATCAGATCACCAAGCACAGTGGTGGACCCAGACGCATCGTAAATAGATTTGTAGTTGCGACGGTTGTCATCCTCAGGGGCGATCACGTCATACCCAACAGCGCCTGTGCGGCGCTTCGGGTCAATTTCCCAAACCGTGGGCGCTGGCGCACCAGCGGCAATCGTAAGGCGTACCAGCAAGCGGCCAAGAGCGCCGTGACCAACAATTAGATCAGGAACTGCTTTACCCTGCCCCGCCATCGCGTGACGCGCAGTCGCAGCCAAAGCAAGCAAAGCGCCCTCTGCGCCAAAGCCTGCGTCAATCTTTGTAACTCGATCCTCGTTGCTGACCAACGTGCGCGCGGCGCCGCCGAACAAGCCAAACGCGCCCTCATAGCAATTCGCGCCGGGGACAAAGACAGTGTCGCCTGCCTTATACATGCTGCCCTTTGGGGCGTGCACAACTTCGCCGCAGGCCTCGTAGCCGGGGACCAATGGAAAGCCCATGCCAGGGAACGGAGGCATATCGCCGGACCAGAATAATTTTTCGGTGCCTGTGGAAATTCCAGAGTGATTCACTTCGATCACAAGATCGCCCTCTGTAGGCGTGGAGATCGGCAAAACGTCGAGCGCCAAATCCTTAGGGCCTTTAAGTAAAACAGCTGTTGTTTCCACGTTGACCCTCCTCAGTGATCTTGTCGCTTGAACCTTGAAAGACTCAGGTGCGACATTACTTCTCATGTGTAACGTAAAACTGACACAACTAAGTGTCAACTATAACTGACACTTAATCTGTCAGTTATTCTTTCGCGCGTGCAAACAACCAGTCACAAACGGGCGCATTGGCTTGGGTGTTGCAACAACCTCAAAACCAGCAGCTTCGCAAAGTGCAGATATCTCAGCCGCTGAGCGCGCCTTGCCTGTTTGCATCGCCAACGTATAAAGCGCGAAATAAGCATCCCCGGCACGTTCAGGGCGCTCACCGCCGGACATAGGTTCGGAAATAATCAGCCGCCCACCGGCGGGCAAAGCGTCGTAGCACTTGGTTAACAACTGACGCACAGTGTCATCGCTGTGATCATAAAGAACACGAATAAGGCTAATCGCATCTGTACCTGCGGGAATCACATCTGTCTTGAACGAGCCAGTTTCGAATCGCGCACGCGAACTCATGCCCGCCGCCTCGAACCGTGCAGCAGAACTGGGCGCGACTTCGGGCAGATCAAAGACCACCAACTCAAGATCAGAGTACTTCCGGCCAACCGCTTCAAGAAACGCGCCAGACCCACCACCCACATCACGCAAAGCTTTGATACCAGAAAAATCAATCGAGCGCAGCGTATCTTGTGCCACCAACTCTTGGCTCTGCGCCATCAGATCGGAATAAGTCGCCGCTACATTAGGCTCCATCCCACCGCCAAAGACGTAGGGCCAAAAGGAGGCAAGCTCTGTATCTGTCTCTCCGCGAAAGAACGCCACAGGATCAGCCAGATCGCGATAAAGAATATCGTGATGTTTAATCATCGCGCCAAGACCGGGAACACCCAAAAGCGCCGCACCCCTTTGCGTCAGCGCATAACGCCCGCCGCGCTTCTTCTTGATCAGATTGATCGCCACACTCGCGCGCAGCAGGATCACCATCCGCTCTTCGGGAACACGGCAAACATGCGCCAATTGCGTTGCTGTCATCGGCTCATCAAGCAAACGGCGCGGAATATCAAACTGCACCAGCGCCATCAAAACCTGCGAATGACAAAAGCCCGCAAGTAAATCAAACAACGCTTCACCCTCACGACGCACAATACCGCGCGTCAGGGGAAAACCTGCCGCCCATGTCTGAAACTTACGTGAAGAAATCAACCGTGCGAAAAAGCCGCCCTTGGGCTTGCTCGCCAATGCGCTCGGCATATCCATGCGCGCATCGGTCATTTATTCACCCGGGATTTTGCTGGCTTGGCTGGCGCGCCATTTCAGCGGCGTCAAAACTTCCGCCTGCATGTTGACCAGTTTGGCCAAACCCGCCTCGCCGGGGCACTTTGGAATAGAGGCAATCGCGCCACTTAGAATGTCTTTCATCCGATCAATCGCGCCATAAACACCCAGTTCGGTCACTGCATTCGGACGGCCATGCAGATCGTCCTGACCAACTGGCTTGCCCAAAGCTTCCTCATCATAAAGCGCATCGCGCAAATCATCTGCCACTTGGAACGCTTCGCCAATGCGTGCGCCCAACTCTTCCCATTGCTCGCCCTCTTGGCCCGCTGCAATCGCGCCCATCTGCGTGGCTGCAATGAACAAAGCACCGGTTTTTGAACGGTGGTACGCCGCAAGATCAATCTCGCTTTCGCTTTCCCAACCTTGGCCTGCACAAATTCCATTTGGCATGCCGGTGCGATCGGCGAGCACTTTCATCAATCCAATCGCGCGCGCAGGATCAAAGCCCGCGACTTCGGTCAAAACAGAAAACGCCATGACGATTAGGCTGTCCCCTGTGAGCACCGCGAGCGGCTCACTGAATTCAATATGTGTTGTTGCCTTGCCGCGCCGCGTCTCCGCGTCATCAAAGCACGGCAAATCATCATGCACGAGCGATGCGCAGTGGATCAGCTCCAGCGCAACAGCCGCAGCATCAGCAATTTTCGGCGCGTCATCACCGCAAGCGGATGCAACGCTCAACAAAATGCTGGGCCGAATACGCGCACCACCTGGACTGACAGAATAATGAAGCGCCCGCGCAAGTTTGTCAGGAGACGGTGCTGCTTGTCCAGCTGTGATTGCACGTGACATGGCAGCTTCTATGCGCTTGGAAAAATCCATCCAACTCTCCTTTAACAGCTCGTTCAGGCAGGGCTGTATTTTCTTGATGACGTCTAATATGTAAACTAAACTGGACACATTCGAACCGCCTGTCAACCAAAGCATGGGAAAGGAGCCTGATTTATGACCACCACTGCTCCGCATGTTGCGATCATTGGCACGGGGATTGGCGGGCTTGCCGCAGCTCTTCGCTTGTCGCACGGCGGTTGCCGCGTTACCGTTCTGGAACGCCATGCCGGACCCGGCGGTAAAATGCGCACATTGCCGACGCAAGCAGGCCCCGTGGACGCAGGCCCTACAGTTTTGACTATGAAACCCGTGTTTGAAGCGCTTTTCACAGATGTTGGACTAAAACTAAGCGATCACATTACGCTGCAGACCGAGGACATTCTCGCACGACATTTTTGGCGCGACGGCACTGTGCTCGACCTTATGCGTGATCCCGCGCATAGCTTTGAAAATATCGCAACGGTTTTCGGCTCCGCTGCCGCACAAGAGTTTGACGCGTTCTGCGTGCAAACCGAAATACTCTACGACGCCTTTGATGGCCCGATGATTCGCAGCTCTGCGCCTTCGCTTGCGGATCTGGCTATGACAGTGATCAAATCGCCCAAACTTCTGCGTGCGATGAAACCGCTCAGCACGCTCGCAAACAGTCTTAACACCAGCTTTAGCGAACCGCGCCTTGCGCAACTGTTTGCGCGCTACGCCACATATGTCGGCGGTTTGCCAGCGCAATCCCCGTCTCTTCTAAGCCTCATCTGGCAAGCTGAAAGCCAAGGGGTATGGCACGTCAAAGGGGGCATGCATCAACTTGCGCAAAGCATTGAAGCCGCCGCACGCGGCTTTGGGGCAAATTTTATCTACAACGCTCATGTCACACGCATCGAAACCCAAGATGGGCGCGCTTGCGCGGTTCAAACAAATGACGCGCGCCATATTGTCGATGCTGTGCTGTTCAATGGCGACCCAAATGCACTGCGCCAAGGGAAGCTTGGCCCTGCGTCCGAGAACAACATCGAAAAAAGCGCAACCGCGCCGCGCAGCTTGTCTGCGAATGTGATGTCCTTTGCTGCAATCCCAGAGGGCGTCACGCTGGCAGCGCACAACGTTTTCTTCGCGCAAGACCCGACAGCCGAATACGCGCCGCTTGCCAAAAGCCAACAGCAAACGGATCCAACGCTATACATCTGTGCGCAAGATCGCTTTGGCGGCGTTGAACCAAATAGCCCCGAGCGCTTCGAAATTATCCTGAACAGCCCCCCAACACAGGCCCTTCAACCAACCGCCCCAAGCGAGAAAGAAATAGAGCAATGTCAGACCTTGATCCTTCAGCAGCTCAGCCACTTCGGCCTCAGTTTTTCGCCAAGGCCCGCGGCGACAACGCTCACGATGACGCAAGATTTCGCCAAATTGTTTCCAGCGAGTCACGGCTCGCTTTACGGGCGTTCCCCACATGGGATGATGGCAGCCTTCAAACGCCCGACGGCGCGCAGCAAGGTAAGCGGTCTCTACCTCGCGGGGGGCGGCGCCCATCCGGGCGCGGGGGTGCCGATGGCAACCCTCTCCGGTCAGCACGCGGCAGAGGCGATCTTGAGCGACCTAACTTCAACATAGACGTTCCACCGGGCGGGTATTCTTGGTGGTATGTGGACGGCGTAAGCGATGATGGCACGCGCGCAGTGTCTGTCATTGGCTTCATTGGCTCGGTGTTTTCACCTTGGTACGCGTGGTCAGGGCGCGGTGATCCAAGCAACAATTGCTGCATCAACGTTGCGACTTACGGCAAAGGCGGCCGCTTCGCGATGACCGATCGCGGCAACAGCGCCTTGCGCCGAAGCGAAGATTGCTTGCAAGTTGGTCCATCCTCGATGCGTTGGGACAACGATGAATTAATCATCGATATCAATGAGATTTCGTCCCTCCCCCTTATCTCGCGGATGCGTGGCCAAATCCGGCTTCAGCCCTCTGGTGTCACCTCAATCGAAATGCCCCTAACCCCTGATGGCGCGCATGTGTGGCGACCCTTTGCCCCAAGCGCGCGCATCTCAGTAGAACTGGAAGCAAAGGGATGGCAATTCGACGGGCATGGCTATTTTGACAGCAACTTTGGCACGCGCTCCTTAGAAGAAGACTTCTCCACATGGACATGGGCACGCTATCCAACAGCAAATGGCGCGACCTGTTTTTATGATGCAAACCGGCGCGATGGCACTGTCCTGGACGCTGCAATTAACTTTGATAAAGATGGCACTGCGAGCGCAGTCTCCGGCCCTCCAAAGACTGCGTTCAAGCGTACGCTTTGGGCTTTGAAACGCGACACCCGCGCGGACGCGGGAACCATGCCGAAACAAGTAAAGGCCATGCTTGATGCGCCGTTCTATTCACGCTCAGTGGTGCAAACCACCATTGACGGCGAACGCGTCGAGGGCGTGCATGAAGCACTTGATTTGAACCGATATAGCTCAAACCTGATCAAACCGATGCTGGCAGTACGCGTCCCGCGACGTAAGAACTGGACGTTCTAGAGCTTGGACAAATCCAGCGCTTCTACGTCTGGGTTCAAATTTGCGACGGAATAGTTCAACATCGCAGCAACGCTGACCCATGCAAGGTATGGGACCATTGCCATGCCTGCCCAGAAATCAATCTGCCAGTGCGTGATGAAACATCCCAAGACGGAAAGCCACAAGAACGCCATCACAATCAGCGCCCCTTTAAGGCGGCGCAGGCCAAAAAACATCGGTGTCCAAAGGGTGTTGAACGCGATTTGGGCGGCCCAAAACGCCATAGCAAAATGACTGCCCTCCATCACCGCGACCCGCGCCGCTGCGAAAGAAATCAAAACATAGATCGTGGTCCACATAACTGGGAAAACCCAGTTTGGCGGTGTCCAAGAAGGTTTATTGAGGCTGACATACCACGCACCTGGTGGAAACAAGCCACCCGTTGCACCAGCGCCAAAACATGTTCCAAGAAAGAGTGCGAAAAGAATATATTCCATCGATGCACCATAGGTCAGGGCTTACTCCGCCGCCACCCCGATTGTGGCATTGGCGTTGACTTCGCGTGCTTTGAGTTCCGACAGCACAGACAAAAGCGCACCTGTGCGCCCTGTTCCCCATTCGCTTGCGCGCGGGGAATTCGTCGCAACTGCATCAACCAAAAAGCGCACTTCATCCAAAGGCGACGCAAACAAAACCGGCGACTTCGGCAAAATCACACTCGCGGCAGAACGCACAGCGGACACGCTGATCAAACCCAGTTTATGCACCGCATTCGTGCGTGCGCGATGATTGATAGAATCGTGCCCTTTGCGGGTCACTTGGGTGCCAATCGCAGAATAAATGAACCGCGCCGCGAAAATTCCTGTGCGCGCGTTCAGCGGTAAAGACCCAATGCCCGTTTCAGAGCGTATATAAAGCCGACGCGCTTCAGCCAAAAGTCGTTTGACCATGCGACGGACTTCAGCAGACGCCTTTGGGTCAGCCATGAATTCGGAAGGATCCATGCCCGCGTCTGCAAGCCAATCCAGCGGCAAATAAATCCGCCCTGCCCGCGCATCTTCCCCGACATCGCGCGCAATATTAGTGAGCTGCATCGCAACACCCAAATCACAAGCACGCGCCAAAGCATCCGCATCGCGCACGCGCATCAAAACACACATCATCGCGCCAACCGCAGAAGCCACACGCGCGGAGTATCTGCGCACATCCGATAAGGAATGATAACGCTGCTCCATCGCGTCCCAAGCAAGCCCTTCCAGCAAAGCTTCAGGCAAAGCACGCGGCATATCAAACTCTTCGCAAACCGCTGCAAACGCGCGGTCTTCGGGTGCATTGCGCGGGGTCCCTGCATAGACCAGGTCAAGCCGTTCTTGCAGATCGAGCACAGCAGCACCTTTGTTGCTGCCCTCATCGACTTCGTCATCCGCCAAACGGCAAAACGCATAAAGCGCCAGCGCCGGATCACGCACAGAGCTTGGCAAAAGTTTCGATGCCGCATGAAACGATAACGACCCTGTGCGAATGACTTCGCGACAATGCTCTAAATCATCAGGGCGGATCACAGAACTGCTCATTCCGCAGCCAATCTTGTATCTAGCGGCGCACTCGTTTGTGTGATGCCCGGCACCATCTTTCCCAGCACCTCAGAACTTGACACAACCCCCGGCAAACCTGCCCCCGGATGCGTACCAGCCCCAACAAGATAGAGACCTTTCGCCTCTTCGCTCACATTGTGTGGACGAAACCAGGCACTTTGCAAAATGCGCGGCTCAAGCGAAAAACCAGAGCCATGCGGGCTCAAATATCTATCGCGGAACGTCTCGGGCGTGAAAACAGTTTCTGTCGTAATATGATCCTGAAAACCGGGGATCAGCTTTTCAACTTCAGCAGCAACCTTGGCGCGGTACACAGGCTCTTCCTTTTGCCAATCCACAGCATTGTCCCAATTCAAATGCGGCACAGGTGAGAGCACATAAAACGTGTCATCGCCTTCAGGCGCCGCTGTCGGGTCCGTGATGCAAGGACGGTGTATATAAAGGCTCATATCGTCGGAAAGCTTCCCGCGCATGAAGATGTCGTTCAACAGACCCTTAAAGCGTGGACCGTTTACGATGGTGTGATGCCCCACATCAGCCCACTTATCAGCGGTGCCCTTGGTGCCAAAATACCAAACATAAAGCCCCATAGACCAACGCTTGCGCGCCATCTTTTTCGGGGTCCAACGACGCTTCTTATGATTGCGCAACAGATGCGAATAGGTGTGACCCGCATCCGCGTTGCTGACAATCAAAGGTGCCGCCAATTCACTGCCATCTTCGAGACGCACAGCTTTTGCCGCGCCGTCCTTGATCAAAATCTCATCAACCGTGACGTTCTGCTTAATCACGCCACCTTGCGTGCGCACAACATCGGCCATCGCATCCGCAATCGCCTGCACACCCCCCATCGCGTAATGCACGCCATAGGTTTTCTCCAAGTGCGCCACCAAAGCGTAAATAGATGTCACATGGGTCGGATCACCGCCGATAAAAAGCGGGTGAAACGAAAGCGCCATGCGCAACCGCTCATCCTTCACACGTGACGCCGCCAACCCATAGATAGAGCGATCAGCCCGCAAGCGCGCAAACGTTGGAAGAACTTTAATTGTCTCCCACACGCGGTGCATCGGTTTGGCAACCATACCCTCAAAGCCAACCACATAACGTGCATGGGAATCCTTTAGAAACTTCTGGAACCCTTTCACGTCATTGGGGCTAAGTTTCGCAACTTCTGCCAACATTTTATCGTCATCAGAACTTGCACTAAAGGTCGAACCATCCGGCCAGCGCACTTCATAAAAAGGTTCCAAAGGACGCAGGTCCACATCGTTGTGAAAATCGCGCCCGCATTCCGCCCAAAGACGTTCAAACACATCCGGCACTGTCACAATCGTCGGACCAAGATCAAAACGGTGGCCGTCTTGCTCAATCGAAGAGCCGCGTCCGCCCGTGCGATCAAGACGATCCAATACAGTGACCGCGTATCCTTTTGCACCAAGACGCATGGCTGCAGAAAGGCCCCCGAGGCCGGCACCAATAACAATGGCGCGGTTGTCAGGTCCGGTTTGTGAAAGCTGTGTCATGATCATCCCAAGCAGCGACTGTCTAGTCTAGTTTACATTATTAGCGCGATGGAGCTTCACAAAGCAAGGGATATGTGTCAGTCTAAGTTTACACATAAGGGAATCCACAGGGAACGCATGACGATGTCGCAGGTTGTCAGTTTCAGTCTCTTTCGCTTTGGCTCTTTGCGTGCGCGCATCTGGGCTTTTGTAATGATGGGACTCGCTCGCCGTCACATGAGCAAGATCGATGGTATCGATTTCTGGAAGCTGTGCGGCTCTGGCTCTGGCGAAGGCTTTACGCCGCTTCCCAACACCTCGGTCTATGCAATCCTTGCGACATGGCCTGATGAGGCGACCGCGCGCCGCGCTATCGAAAGCGACCCGCTGTTTCAGCGCTATAAAAACACAGCGAGCGAACATTGGAGCATGTTCATGAGCACTGACACGGTGCGTGGCGAATGGTCTGGTCAAACGCCGTTTATCCCAACACAGCATAACAAAACAGGACCTTTGGTTGCGCTCACACGCGCCACAATCAAGCCAAGCATCGCCGCGCGTTTCTGGCGGCGTGTGCCCAACATCTCAAACGTGATTGGCAAAGACCCAAACGTCATTTTCAAAATTGGTGTCGGTGAAATTCCGCTGCTCCACCAAGTGACCTTCTCAATCTGGCGGGACGCCGCGCAGATGGCAAATTTTGCGCGCACGGGACCCCATGCAGAAGCGATCACAGCAGTACGCAAAGAAGGATGGTTTAACGAAGAGCTCTATGCGCGCTTCACCCTCCTGTCAGATATTGGAACATGGGGTGGCACGTCGCCCTTAGCAAAAGTGAATACCATATGAAGCATCCATTCCCCTTCTCGGCCATCGTTGGCCAAGACGATATGAAACAAGCGATGATTCTCACAGCAATTGACCCCTCCATTGGCGGTGTTCTGGTGTTTGGAGATCGTGGCACGGGCAAATCAACCGCCGTGCGCGGGCTTGCTGGCCTCTTGCCAAGCATAACCGCCATCAAAGCCTGCCCCGTAAACAGTGCGCGCCTTGAAGACTGCCCTGAGTGGGCAAATGTTGAGGATGATACAACGCATGAAATCGCAACACCCGTTGTCGATCTCCCGCTTGGTGCATCAGAGGATCGTGTCACAGGTGCACTTGATATCGAACGCGCCCTCACGCGTGGCGAAAAAGCGTTTCAGCCGGGCCTTTTCGCGCAAGCGAACCGTGGTTACCTCTATATCGACGAAGTGAACCTGCTTGAAGATCACATCGTTGATCTGTTGCTCGACGTCGCTCAATCTGGTGAAAACGTGGTGGAGCGCGAAGGCCTGTCCATCCGCCACGCCGCACGTTTCGTGCTTGTCGGCTCCGGCAACCCCGAAGAAGGCGAATTGCGTCCCCAGCTGTTAGATCGCTTTGGTCTGTCGGTTGATGTGGCCTCTCCCAACAACATTGATGAGCGCGTTGAAGTGATCAAACGTCGCGATGCTTATGAAAACAATCATTCCGCATTTATGCTGCGCTGGCAGGCAGAGGATGCCGCGTTGCGCGATCGCATTGTCTCTGCGCGCGCGACTTTGAAAGACCTCAAAACACCTGACAGCGCACTGCGCGATGTGGCGGAGCTATGTCTCAACCTTGGTGCAGATGGTCTGCGAGGGGAGCTTACCCTGCTCAAAGCGGCGCGCGCCTATGCAGCGTTCCGCGATGATACGCATCTTGCGACCTCGCACATTCGCGCAACGGCCGCACTTGCACTGCGCCACCGTCTGCGCCGTGACCCCCTTGATGATGCAGGGTCTGGCACGCGGGTCGAACGCATTGTGCAAGACACGCTTGGCGTTTGAATTATCTGTGATTGTGAGACCTCATAAATGACCCCTTGGGACCGCGCGACGCTGGCACTCACATTGCTGGCCATTGACCCAAAAGGGTTCGCAGGTTTGATCGTGCGTGCACGAGTCTCGCCCGTGCGCGATGCCTTTATGCAAATCGCGAAACAGGTTCCCATGCCGCACGTAAAACTGCATCCAAGCATGACGGCGCAAATACTGGATGGTGAGATTGATCTCTCTTCCACTTTGGAAAACAACACATTGGTGATGCAGAAAGGTCTGCTTGATCGCACACCCTCATTGTTCACACTGCCTATGGCCGAACGCGTTGATCCCTATCTTAGCGCCCGACTCAGCCAAACGCTAGACGCAGGCGAAGGACATGCGTTTCTTGCTCTGGATGAAGGCGTTGACGAGGATGAAGCAATTCCCGCGTCGCTCGCGGATCGCGCTGCATTCTGGATTTCTCTAGACGGCTTGGCGCTCGCAGATTTCAGCGCGTTTGAGTTGCCGCAAAATCTTGATGCGCTCGCAAAAGACGCGCGCAAGGTCGATATTCCGGATGATATTCCCGAACAACTTGTCGCTTTGGCCGTCAGTCTTGGCATCAGCAGCTTACGCGCACCGACGCTGGCGCTACGCACAGCACAAACCCATGCTGCGCTTCAAAATCGCTCCATGATCAATGCCGATGACATGACGCTCGCTGTTGATCTGGTCTACGCACACCGCGCCACGCGCATGCCTGAGATGACGGAAGATGAGCCAGATCAGCCGCAAGACGCTCAACAATCCGAAAGCCAGCAAAACGAAGACGAGTCCCTGACCATACCAGAGGACCTTTTGCTCGACGCCGTCAAAGCAGCGCTGCCCAGTGATCTGCTGGAAAAGCTTGCGAGTGGCGCGAAAAAAAAATGCAACAAAGGCACCGGAACAGGCGCAAAACGGACGGGCAATCGCCGTGGCCGCCCAT
>JAHEGL010000187.1 GCA_024645145.1 Planktotalea sp. | reverse complement strand
TGTTATCGCTTGGGAGCTGTCGCAAGGCATGCTCAGCAAACAGCGCACAGGGCAGACCACATTTATTCTCGAATTTCCGGTTTGGTGGCCCTACGCGCTAAGCCTTGTTGCGGCCGTGGCTTCGGCCATTGTTGCCGTTTATGTTGCAATGATGCGCGTGCTAGAGCTTGTCTCAGGCCGCCAGATCTTGCCCACTGAACTGGAGGCAGAGCATTGAGCGATATCACCATAGGGCTTTTGTCCTTTCCGGCCCTTCTCGTTCTGATATTTCTTCGCGTTCCGATTGGTCTGGCAATGTTTTTGGGCGGTTTGGTTGGGCTTTTTGTTCTGACCGGAGACTCAACACTCGCGTTTGCGCGCTTGAAGTCAGAGACGTTTACGACCTTCTCTAGCTATTCGCTGTCGATCATTCCGATGTTTTTGCTGATGGGGCATTTTGCGACCCTTGGTGGTATGAGCCAAGCGCTTTTCAAAGCCGCAGAGAGCTTTCTGGGTCACCGAAAAGGTGGTGTTGCCATGGCTGCTGTGGGGGCTTGTGCGGGTTTTGGTGCGATTTGTGGATCGTCTTTGGCAACGGCCGCAACGATGAGCCGTGTGGCCCTGCCAGAGCTGCGTAGATACGGCTATTCTGGTGGCTTTTCGACAGCTACGCTTGCTGCGGGCGGGACGCTTGGCATTCTGATCCCTCCGTCAATCGTGCTGGTGATTTACGCGATCCTGACAGAGCAAAACATCGCTAAACTTTTCCTCGCAGCGTTCATTCCCGGCATTCTTGCCGCGATTGGCTACATGATCACCATTTCAATCTATGTGCGCATCAACCCCGCGTCAGCTGGCACGCGCCCGCGTGTTCCATATTCCGAACGGATCAAAGCGCTACTCGCGGTTTGGCCTGTCTTGCTCGTCTTTGCGGCAGTTGTCGGCGGTATCTATCAAGGGTGGTTTACCCCGACCGAAGGTGCGGCTGTTGGTGCGTTCGGCACCGGTTTGATTGCATTCCTTGGCGGCGGGCTTACGCGTGCGACGCTTTCTGAGAGCTTCTTTGTCACCGCGCGTTCAACGGCGATGATTTTCTTCATTGTACTCGGTGCTGCATTCTACAACGGCTTTCTCGCGCTGACACAACTTCCGCAAGAAGCGGCGGCGTGGGTCGGTGGCAGCGGGCTAAGCCCATGGACTGTGCTGATCATCATTTTGGTGTTCTATCTCTTGCTTGGTTGTTTGATGGACAGCCTGTCGATGATCTTGCTCACGATCCCGATTTTCTGGCCCATCGTCCAAGAGTTTGATTTCAACCTTGTAAGCATGGTCGACCTTCAGTCAGCGCGACTTGCGGAAATGATTGAAGACGGCAAAGAAATTCCGGCCGCCTTGCTCGCTGAAGCGCAAACAATGCTCGCCAATGGACAAGAGCTTACCCGCGAAATGACGCGCGAAATGAAGCTTCGCGGCGTGACCGAAGGTGCGCTGAACCGCGTCAATATTGAACGGATTGCAATTTGGTTTGGCATCCTTGTTTTGATTGTTGTCGAAGTCGGGTTGATAACACCGCCGGTGGGCATGAACCTCTTTGTGATCAACGCAATGGATCGAAAAACACCGATGGTTGAGACTTATAAAGCGGTTTTATACTTCGTTGGATCCGATCTGGTGCGTGTTGCGCTTCTTGTTGCCTTCCCGCTCATCACTCTGATTTTGTTACCGATTTAAGATCAAGGCCTGAAAAGGAGCCCCTTGCGAATGGATATTGACGGACAAGTTGCTCTTGTTTCAGGTGGGGCGAGCGGACTTGGTGAAGCCACCGCGCGTCATCTTGCAGAGCTTGGGGCAGACGTTGCAATTCTGGACCGTGACGGCGCGCGCGCTGCAAAGGTTGCCGCAGAAATTGGCGGGTATTCGCAACACTGTGACATCACAGAAGAGAATGCTGTCGCTGCTGGTGTCACGTCGGCAATGGCGCGGTTCGGGCAAGCGCCGCGTATCGTCGTGAACTGTGCAGGCGTTGGCATCGCCGCGCGCATCGTTGGACGAGAGGGCAAAGTTTCGACACCGCTTTTTCGCCATGTGCTCGAAGTGAACCTCTTCGGGACATACAACGTGATGACATATGCAGCACAAGCGATGATGGATTTGCCACCATTGGACACTGGCGAACGTGGGGTGATCATAAATACGGCCTCTGCAGCATATGAAGACGGGCAAGTTGGCCAAGCGGCCTATGCGGCGTCCAAAGGCGCAATTGCTTCTATGACCTTACCGGCTGCACGTGAATTCGCGAAGCTTGGCGTGCGGGTGATGACGATAGCGCCGGGATTATTCGAAACGCCGATGATGGAGGGGCTGCCAAGCGACACCGTGGCGGGAATTGTTGAAAGCATCCCGTTTCCCCATCGTTTGGGACAGCCAGAAGAATACGCCCATTTGGCTGCTGACATTGCGCGCAATGCGTATCTAAATGGGACGGTGATCCGCCTAGATGGTGCTGTTCGCCTGCCGCCAAGGTGACGGAATGGCGCCGAAGGCAAAAGACAAAGACGCGGGACCTACCGGGACACGATCAACCGCTCAAACAACTGCGACGCCGTGCAACTACACGAGATTTGAAGGTATAGGATATGGACAGTAAATATCGCGCCCATGATGTGACACGCACAGACCGCGCTGATGGGTCGATCCTTTTGCGCTCCAATGGGACGCTAGAGCCCATAGCGAACAGGACAACTGACTGGTTGGAACATTGGGCACATGAAACGCCTGACGCCGTATTTCTGGCAGAACGCTCTGGCGGCGGATGGCGAGAACTGACCTTCGCAATGGTGTATGAGCAAGCGCGTGCGCTCGCGGGTGGTTTGCTCGATTTGGGGCTTGGGCCGCAGGCCGCAATCCTGATCGTGTCTGGCAATAGCGTGAACCACGGCCTCCTTTCGCTTGCTGCGCAATATATCGGCGCACCCATTGTTCCGCTCGCGGAGCAATACGCGCTGATCCCACAAGCGCGCGTTCAGATTGATTTTGTCGCAGGTCTCGTCAAACCCGCCGCAGTTTTTGCGGATGACGGTGATGCGCTGGCAGATGTGCTAAGCCGTGATGTGTTTCAGAACGTGCATAAGCTTGTGGGTCATGGTGGTGGTTCTGGCGTGCATACTTTGGATGCGCTTTCAAAGGTCGCAGGTGATATCACTGATGCGCACGCACAGGTTGGCCCCGATACTATCGCAAAAATCTTGATGACCAGCGGATCCACGTCCTCCCCGAAAGGGGTGCCGACGACGCATAAGATGATGTGTGTAAATCAAGCGCAGATCGCATATGGTTTGCCTTTCCTGAAGACGCGTCCGCCTGTGATTGTTGATTGGTTGCCATGGAATCACGTGTTTGGTGGGTCGCATAACTTCAACCTCGTGCTGGCCAATGGTGGAACGCTGTATATCGACGACGGCAAACCGCTGCCCGCGCTGTTCCCGCGCACGCTCGAAAATCTGGCTATGGTCCCGGGTACGATTTCGTTTAATGTCCCTGTCGGCTTTGCACAACTCGCCAAGGC
>JAHEGL010000182.1 GCA_024645145.1 Planktotalea sp. | reverse complement strand
ATTCGGATCGAAAACTTATGAGCACTCCCAAGAGCATCATCATCTCCAGTGATCACGCGGATATCAAATTGCGCCAAACCATCGCAACTCATGTGGAAGCGCAGGGGCACACTGTGCTCGATATTGGTCCGACAACATCTGAGAGCACGCACTACCCCAAGCATGGCCAAGCGGCCGCTGCGCGCGTTGCATCGGGCGAATTCGAGCTTGGCATACTTTTGTGTGGAACAGGCCAAGGCATTATGATGGCGGCTAACAAAGTAACAGGCATCCGTTGCGGCGTATGCTCGGACACATTTTCCGCCCGCATGATACGTCAGCACAACGATGCAAACATGCTCTCAATGGGCGCGCGTGTGATTGGCGAAGGGCTCGCCCTTGATATCGTTAACGCATTCTTAAGCGCTGACTTTGAGGGCGGTCGCCACGCAACACGCGTGGCTATGATCGAAGGCGAGCACGCCGTTTAATCAATTGGTTCGTCCAACACGGCCCCTTCAACAGGTCGTAAAACATGCGGCATGCTTGGGTCATAAAGCGCTGAATCTTTGAAATCGCGAATGTTCCCCAGAACAGGCCCCACAAGCGTCAACGCCGTGCGCGTAATCTTCTCTGCGCGCACTTTTTTGTGGATGTCTTTCAATGTGCCACGGATGAACATCTCATCTGGCCAGCCGACACGGTACGCAACGACGACAGGGCAGTCCTCGCCATAGTGCGGGCCCAAGACGCGTACGATTTCGCGCAGGTTTCGCACACCAAGATGAATCGCAAGTGTTGCACCTGTCGCTGCGAAGTTCTCCAGCGTTTCTTTCGGCGGCATCGAAGTGCTTTTCATCGACACACGCGTAAGGACGATAGATTGCGCCACTTCCGGCACTGTCAATTCTTGCCCCAACGCCGCTGCGGCTGCAGCATACGCCGGAACGCCTGGAATTATCTGATAGTCGATCCCATCCGCGCGCAAACGCCGGATTTGCTCGGCAATCGCGCCATACAAAGACGGATCACCAGAATGCACGCGCGCCACATCCTCGCCGCGCCCATGCGCCGCAACAATTTCCCCGTGCGTGTCATCCAGCGTCATCGCCGCCGTATCCATCACAATTGCACCCGCTGGTGCGCCGGCGACCACCTCTTCAGGGACCAAAGATCCCGCAAATAAACACACAGGGCACGCGGCGATCAAACGCTGGGCTTTCAACGTCAGTAGTTCTGGATCACCCGGACCTGCACCAATAAAATAAACGGTCATTGCTTCATCTTCCTAAATAAACTCGGATTATGACGCGTTCTGACTAAGATCGCCGTCAATCTTGCGTGCATAGCCACGTGGCGTGTACATTCGCGGACCCGTTCCAAGCTGGGCAAGCTTGGAGTTGCTCGAGCCGATCAGGACCACTGTCAACATATCCACCTCATCCACTTCCAACGCGTCCAGTCGACGATACCGCACGTTTTCTTCTGGCCGTCCCAAAGACGAGGCTAACATCACTGGCGTGTCACTTGGGCGATGCTGCAAAAGAATATCGCGCGCTTCGGCCAGCAAGGTTCTGCGCGTTTTCGAGACCGGGTTGTAAAAGGCGATCACAAAATCGCCCTCTGCCGCAGCTTTCAAACGGCGCAAAATATCGTCGCGTGGCGTCAACAAATCTGAGAGCGAAATCGCACAGAAATCATGCCCCAAAGGAGCCCCCGCGCGCGCAGCAGCCCCCTGCAACGCAGAAACGCCGGGTGAGCAAACAACCTCGACACGACGCGCCGCATCGCTGACCCCCATCTCATCCAGTGCGCGATCCATCAATTCAAACACCAGCGCGCCCATCGCATAAATGCCCGCATCCCCCGAGCACACCAATGCAACATTCTTGCCCTGCCCTGCTTGTTCTAACGCATAGCGACAGCGCGCTTCCTCGTCGCCAAGTGGGAAGTCAGACCGCTCCTTGCCAATCGCCAAGGGTCCAAGCAGATCGATATAAAGCCCATAGCCCACAAGTTCTTCGGCCTCTGCCACAAGGCGCGACACTTCGGGGGTACGCCAACTGGCTTGTCCAGGACCAATGCCAACAATGGACAATGTTCCGCGCGCGCGACCTTTAAGGTCTATCAAAGGTGCCGCAGCCTCGCCCAAGGCCACGGTCACATTCGCCGTCTTGCGTTTCGAGACGCGCAAAGAACCTTGCGTCCCGACCATCGCTAAAGCCGCACCTTCGCTTACGCCATGACACCCCACCTCCGCAAAAACCACCTCAGAAGGTGTCTCCAATCGCGGGGTCTCTTTCTCCAACTCTGCAGCGGTGAAAAGCCGCAAAGGCTTGCCAAGCCGCTTTGCAGTCTCGATCATCGCTGGCTCATCACCTTTGAGATCAATGGATGCGACAGCTGCAATCGCACCTGCCGCCACACCTGCCTCTGCCAAAACTTTCTCAACATGGTCCCACATTTCATCAGGATCTGCATTTCGCGCACAACCAAGACCAAGAATGAAATTTTGTGGATGATACACAAGTTCCGCTTCAGATCCCTGCGCAGGCGCATCTGTCACGTTTAAAATCACGCCGGCATCACCACCTTGAAGATCAAATATATTCTGACCCTCAATGCGCCGGCCAGACCCACCGAGCATTGCGGCCATTGCTGATTTCGCGTCTTCTGGATTTGCCAAAGCATATCCCAAAGGTGGCTCATCCAACGCCACTCCCATGGCCACATCACCAGCAGTCGTGACAGCAGCAACGCCGCCCAACGCTTCAGAAATTTCGCGCGCCAAGCGATTTGCGCCACGATGCCCACCTAGCAAGGGAACGACAACAGACCCATCATCGCTGATTGAAACAACCGGCGGTTCGGCACGTTTGTCCGAAAGCAAAGGTGCGACACCACGGATCAGGATCCCGCTTGCACACACGCCCACAATAGGGACGCCCGCCGCGAAAAGATCTCTGGCATGATCAAGCGCGTTGGCGAAAAATGCATCCGCCTGTGCAACGCGACCTTCGCGCCCATGTACCTGTGCCTCAATCGCTTTGGCCACACGGTGCGCAGTTTCTTCACCAGAGCGCGAGAGCGCCAATACAACGGGTCTTATAGCCACGGATCGGCTCCTTTGGTCAGCAAAATCATTGAAAAATATGGCGCTTTCACAGGTGCGTCAGCAAGGGGCAACACCACTTCTTCAGGCAGGCTCGCGCGTTCAACATATACCGCATGAGACGTAAGGCCGAGGTCCTCGATCACACCTCTGATCTTCGCCAAATGCCGTCCGACTTTCATAATCGCAACGCTTTCAGCACCCTCGATTCGTGCACGCAATTCAGCTTCGGGCAAAGGTCCGGGCAAAATGGTCAAACGTTCGTTGCGCGCTGCCAAAGGCATCCCTGCGCGCGCGGCACAGGTCGTGATCGAGGTCACACCCGGCACGACTTCAACCTCAAAACGCTCAGACAAACGCGCAAACAAATACATGAAAGAGCCGTAGAAAAACGGATCCCCCTCACACAGACACACCACATCATCACCAGCCTCAAGCGCCAGCGCAATCTCTGCAGCGCCTTTGTC
>JAHEGL010000176.1 GCA_024645145.1 Planktotalea sp. | reverse complement strand
ACTTCGGCCAGATCCGCCTATATCACCCTTAACCCAAGGGGAGGCCAAAATGTCCAACATTCACAACCGCCGTCTGCTGCGCCTCTCCGGCGCTGATGCGAGTGATTTTCTACAAGGCCTGATCACAAATGACATTCAGAAAGTCAATCAAGGGCTTGCCTATGCTGCGATCCTTTCGCCACAGGGGAAATACCTTGCGGACTTTTTCGTGTTCAAAGAAGGTGCTGATCTGATCCTCGATACGCATGAAGATCAAACTGGTATGCTCGCCAAACGTCTTGCTATGTATAAGCTGCGCGCAGATGTCGTGATCGAAAGTGATGCGCGCACGTTATCGCGTGGCCTTGGTGCCCCTGATGACGGTGCTTTCATTGATCCGCGCAGCAACGCCCTTGGGTGGCGCGCGTATGATGGGCGGGCAGACGACACCACTGTTGATTGGACTGCGTTGAATGTTGAACACTTGATCCCGCAGGCAGGGATCGAACTCAGCTCTGACAGTTACATCTTAGAAATGGGTTTTGAGCGGCTAAACGGCGTCGACTTCAAGAAAGGCTGTTTTGTTGGGCAAGAGGTGACTGCGCGCATGAAGCATAAGACAGAGCTTAAAAAAGGGCTTGCGCGGGTTCAGATCGAAGGCTCTGCGCCCATCGGCACAGACATCACGACAGCGGATGGCAAAACTGCGGGCACTTTGTTTACTCAAAGTTCAACACACGCACTTGCCTATCTACGTTTTGATCGCGCAACAGGCCCTTTAAACGCAAAAGACGCGCGGATTACCTACGCGCCTTAAGTGTTATAGCAAACTCAATTCTGAGCTTTGCCGCTCAGCTCGACAAACGCAGACTTACGCGCGTTCGGAGTACTCCATCGTATCCGTGTTAACGACAATGCTTTCGTCCTGACCGACAAACGGTGGGACCATTACTTTAACGCCATTTTCCAAGATCGCAGGCTTAAAGCTATTCGCGGCTGTTTGGCCTTTGACGACAGGCTCTGTCTCAACAATCTTGCAGGTCACCTTTTGCGGGATCGTTGCGTGCAAGGCCTCAGCTTCATGGAATTCCACTACGATTGTCATACCATCTTGCAAGAACGGACGACGGTCGCCTAGCAACTCTGCGGGCAATTCAATTTGCTCGTAGGTTTCTGTGTCCATGAACACAAGCATGCCATCGCTTTCATACAAAAACTGCTGGTCTTTCTGTTCTAGGCGCACGCGCTCGACCTTGTCAGCGCTACGAAAGCGTTCGTTCAATTTAGAACCATTGCGTAGGTTTCGCATTTCGACCTGTGCAAATGCGCCACCTTTTCCGGGTTTCACATGATCCACCTTCACCGCAGCCCAAAGGCCCGCGTTGTGTTCAAGGACGTTTCCAGGGCGAATCTCGTTTCCGTTAATCTTGGGCATATATGTCAAAACCATGTCAAAAGGTTGATGAAGTCCTCGGGCTTCCTATATCTAGCCTAGGGCACAGGTGCAAGAACGCTATATTTCATGCTGCAACTGCAGCAAGCTATGTGATTTTTGCATAAGTGCTATGCAACATGAGGGTATCCGAATCGGAGAGGATGAGTCATAAGAGCCTCTACGCCGGAAACACAAGAGCAAGAATAAGGATCGAAATATGCGAGATTTCGTAGACGGTACTGCATACAACTCCGAGCAAGGCAATCGCGCCCGCAAACTGTTCGCAGCGGTCGTTCTAGCAGCGCTCGATGATGCAATTGCCGACGATAAGAAATACGGAAATGGTCCTGAGCAAATCGCTCGCTGGGCACGCTCACGCGATGGGCGTGAAGTGTTGTCATGCGCGGGGATCGACCCGAATGAGCGTGTTGTTACAGGCCTGATGGACTTCGTTTCCAAGGGTGTCCGCACATCTGTTGCTTTGTCCCGCGAAGAGTCAGAGCGCCGCCATGCTGCGCAGCAGGCGGAAGCCGCTTAGCCAATTTACTAAAGCTAAATTGTTAACGCCTCCGATCTGCTCTCGGGGGCGTTTTTTTGTTTTAGAAGAACAAAAGCCAGCTTCGGATCACCATAAATTCCATGGCGAACAAGACCAACGCTGCAAGACGCATAGGCCAATGCCTGAATTTGCGAAACAAGACGACCACGCAACAAAGCACCAGTAGCCCTTCCAGCGGTGCGATCCATGCCGCATGATGCGCGCTGTCCCAGTAACTGAGCGGGCTTTCAAAAATCCAATCGCTCGCAGGCCAGAAATGCGGACGCCCATCATCGTGATGCAGGGGAAAATCTAGCGCGATATGCAATAGCCCTGCCCCTGCAAACGTAATTCCTGCTCGGGCCTTCCACCATAATGCGAAAGCCAAAACCAATCCCCAAAGCAGAAACGAGTTGTCAATCGCGAAAACCGTTTGCCACGCTTCTGAGAAATACACCTGTCCAAACACGATGTCGGGTGGAATTTGCAAGATGGCCAGCGAGACACCGGCCATAACGTAGAGCGACAGGTCTGGGAAAAGAGCACCCGCCGCCGCGGCGGCCGTCACTTTACGCTGTTTGGCGTTAGAGAACGCCGCCAAACCCAAAATCAGATGTGCTGGAGTGTTCATCGCTCTTTCTCTCATGTAAGCCGCGCACTATGTCTGACGTGACAAAAAGGGGCTGTCCATGACCAAAGCGATAATGATTCAAGGTGCGGGCTCTAATGTGGGCAAATCCATGCTTGTTGCAGGAATTGCACGCGCATTTAGCAATCGCGGCCTGTCTGTTGCCCCGTTCAAGCCACAAAACATGTCCAACAATGCTGCCGTCACCGTGGATGGGGGCGAAATTGGACGCGCGCAAGCGTTGCAAGCATTGGCGTCCCGCAAGGACAGTCACACTGACATGAACCCCGTCTTGCTAAAGCCTGAGAGCGAAACGGGTGCACAAATCGTCGTGCAAGGTCAGCGTTGGGAAACGCTGCGCGCGCGTGACTATGGCAAGATCAAACACAAGCTAATGCCACGTGTTCTCGAGAGTTTTCAAAGGCTTGCACGTGGTGTTGATTTGGTTGTCGTTGAAGGTGCCGGTAGCCCGGCAGAGGTTAACCTTCGCGCGGGTGATATTGCAAACATGGGCTTTGCAGAAGCTGCGGGTGTGCCTGTGATCTTGACTGGCGACATCGATCGCGGCGGTGTCATCGCACAGGTTGTTGGCACAAAGACGATCCTGCCAAAAGAGGATGCCGATCTCATTCGCGGCTTTTGTATCAACAAATTTCGCGGTGATGTGCGCCTGTTTGATGAGGGTCTGACAGCGATCGTAGATCACACTGACTGGCCTTCGCTTGGCGTTATCCCTTGGTTCGCAGATGCTTGGCGCTTACCTGCTGAGGACGTCATGGACATCCGCTCACACGGTGGAGGGGCCTACAAGGTCGCAGTGCCACGTTTAAGTCGGATCATGAATTTTGACGATCTCGACCCACTCTCTGCCGAACCGAACGTGAGTGTTGAGATCATCGAGCAAGGACACCCTCTGCCCGGTGATGCAGACCTGATTTTGATCCCCGGATCAAAAGCAACGATTGCAGATCTGGCCTATTTTA